>NZ_JAKUFT010000071.1:0-24022 GCF_022663605.1 Bacillus cereus group sp. BfR-BA-01379 | reverse complement strand
TAATATGGTGATTTGATAAGCAGGAGTGGAAGGGAATATCCATACTTTTACAATATCAGTTGCTTTTAATAAAGTATTAAAGCCAACAAAAAATAGATAAAAAGCATATAAAAGAAAAAGAATTGTCCCTACCCATTTACCAAAGTATGTTTTTAAGATTTGTGAGAAATTTTTGTTAGGATTTTTTTGTAACATTAAAATAATAAATACACCGATTATAGAAGTAGTTATCCATCCAAGGATGATAGATATCCAACCATCTGTGCCAGCCGTAGTAGCAAGTGGACTTGGCATAATTAACATACCTGATGCAAGTTGCAGTGAATGGATGAAAACAATAAATTCAAATAAAGTTATGTTTTGAAATTTAAGATTCCCCATGCGAACCACCTTCTTTTTTCTTTTTTTGTTTCGGCTGTCCTGTACTTGAGCGGGTGGTAATCATAGAAATAGGAAATCTTACAAAAGAATCTTTTAACTCTTGAAGCCGAAATGGTGCTATTGGCAATCCGTATGGTGAACCATACGAAGTTAGTGAAACAAAATGAGCAAATAAAAGCATTAATCCACTAACAATACCTACAATCCCATAAAAGTATGCCAATAACATCATTGGAAAACGAATAAGGCGTATAGAACTTGATAAGTCATAATTAGAAACAATAAATGATGCAATGGCGGTAATAGATACGATAATAACCATAACGTTACTCACAAGACCAGCTTGAACAGCCGCCTGCCCAATTACAATCCCTCCAACAATTCCAATTGTTTGTCCAATTGGTTGTGGTAAGCGAATACCAGCTTCACGTAGCATTTCGAGTGTAATTTCCATTATAAAAGCTTCCAATAGGGGAGAGAAAGGGACTTTGACTCTTGACGTTGCAATAGAAGTGTATAAATCTATTGGAATGATTTCAAAGTGAAAAGAGACTATAGCAATATAAAATGCCGGTAAAAAAATGGCTATAATAAATCCTGCAAATCGTAATAAGCGAAAAAATGATGCAATGAGCCAATGTATATTATAGTCATCTGGAGTTTGAAAAAATCCGATTAAATTCATTGGAACAATCATTGCACCAGGGGATCTATCCATTATCACTGCCACTTTCCCATCAAGTAAATGATTTGAAATCGCATCTGGACGTTCGCTTAAATAAGCCTGTGGAAAAGGAGTCCAATTTTGATCTTTTGTATAATTAGATAGTTCTCCAATGCTCAATACCGCATCCGTTTTAATTTTACAGATTCTAGTTTCTATTTCTTGGACTACATCTGCGCTCGCAACATCACCTAAGTAAATTAAATAGACTAATGAAGTGGCTCGTTCTCCAATCGTCAGCTTTTTGATTTTCAACTCTGTAGAAGGAATATAACGACGAATTAGGCCTATATTTTTTGTGGCGTTCTCAATAAATCCATCATGTGATCCTTTAATAGTAACTTCTGAAATTGGCTCTTGAATTGCTCTCTCTGCCCAACCTTTTGTATTTATTAGAAGTGACCGCTTTTCTCCCTCCATAAACAGTACACATTGACCCTCAAGTAATCCTTCTTTAATTTCATTCCATGTATATACTATTTTGGTATGAGTAGCAATAATATTAGAATTGAATATTTGACTGTCTTCATTTACTTTTTGTAATAATGGTGTAACAACATTGCCTTTTAAAGCGACACCATCTGTAAGGCCTTCAAAATAATATAGTAAAATATTCGTGTGAGTTTTTAATTGCAAAGGATGTTCAATTAAATCGGCACTAATATCAAAGATATTAACTAAAGTATTTTTAAGTTCTTCTAAGTTACTTGTTTGGATTTTTTCAATGGTATTATTTGTTTTAGTTTCTAAGGTCTCTTCATTTAAGGACAATATTGACACCTCTTTAATATGTAACGATTAGTTGTATTTATTATTTTTATTTGATGGAATTTTATTCACAAATTTAAACAAATTGGGAATGAAAATTAAAAATTGAGAGCAATAAAAGTGGAGGTGATTTGTGTGCAAATCTAAGTATCAAGTTAGCATTGAAATTTGAATGATTATAATAAAAAAGAACCCTTGATGGGCTCTTTTTCATAGTTGGTAAATGTGTTATCAACAATAGATGGCATTTAAGGTAATAATATAGATGTCTTTAAGTTAATCAGTTGAATTTTTTAGGAAGAACTTTTTTCATATCTTAATGCTCGATAAAAAAGGAAATTACATTTATTTGGGTGTTCTAGTGTAATTGAATTTTGCGCGCTAATAAATTTTGTTTAGGGACAAAATGTTTTTCTGAATTAACAGAAATATTGATGCGCAAAATTCTTATTGGTTATTATGGTAGGTATCAAATATTTCTTTGGCCTTATTTTCTTGATATTACCGTACGTTTATATGTTTCTAAGGGAAAGAAATACTTTCAGTTTTATTACCATCTATTGTTTGATTAAGATGGTAACATGAAAATGAAACGTTTACAACCAGAAAATAAAGAAAAAATATTAAATTACGACTTTTTTCGACAATCTTTATGTGTTAATATCTAATATTTTTATAGGAAAAGATGGAGGGAAACGTACCTTTTCCTATAAAATGTTGTTTAGGAATTAGAATTAATTAAAGCAGTAATAATAGCTTAAAATTAGAATGTAATTCAATGAATTTGAGCCCAAAATCATGGGAACGATTGCTAACGTTATAATTGAATTTTTGAGCTGTAAGAGTTTTAAAAATATGGTCAAACTTTAGTCCACTTTGCGTTCCTTCCTTTTGTAACTAACCTAATCTGGCCAAATAATTGCAAGGAATTTAAAGCCTTACTAATTGTGCTCTCTGCAATGTCTGGATATCTGTTACGAATACTTTCCTTAGTAAAGGGTTGTTTTTGTTTAAGTATAAAATCCTGAATTCTTTCAACTTTAGTATGTTTACATATAGAATCTAGAACGTTGTTATGCAGATCTTTGTAAGCCTCTAATATAATAGTTAAAAACGTTTTTAACCAAAAGCTACTATTATGTTCCTCACAGTACCAATTTACCGAAGATTTATAAATCGAATTGTAATATTCTGATTCATTTTTCTTAATATATTTATCCAAACATACATATTTTACAAATGTATGTCCACTCTTAATTAGCAGCAACTGCATTAACATAAATGCTAGCCTGCCATTACCCTGATTGAAAGGGACTATGCAATAAAAATTTAATATAAAACGAGCTATTAATAAAAGCGAATGTAGCCCCTTACTAGTATTTAATGAGTTGTATTGATCACATAATTGCTCCATAAACTGTGGAATTAGTTCATGTGGAAGAATGCGGTAACTATTCAAGTGCATTCCATGCTCAGGAATACCTGGAATAATAAAGGGTTTTTCACGCCATTTGGCACTGTCAGAGGTAATGTAATGTATTAATTGAAAATGTAATTCCTGTATAGTTGCTGGATTAATTGATAAAGTACAGGAGTTTTTATGTACAAAAGAAAGTGTTTGATAATAACAAAAAATAGCATCTTCCGAAATGTTTTGAGGTACTATATCATCTAAAATAAGTTCTTTTAATCTTTTATGAGGAACTTTTATATCCTCATAAATAGTAGTGAAATTTTTTATGTAATGTAGCGGTATAGTTTTTTCTAAACTATTAAATATGTCAGGGTTTTGTTCCTGATAAGCAGCTAATTTTCCTTTGAACTCGCTAATTTCACTTATTAAATTGATTAACCTCCTTTTTAATTCAATATTTTTATACTTATCATCAAAAAAGTCTCTCATTTTTGTTCCCCCTGTAACCCCTTAACACGTTGTTGCATACATCTTTCCATTCTAAAGGTATTTCATGACATCATTGTGAAATGATGCCATTTTTTGTTTTGATTTTTGATCGTGTTTTAGAACCTATATTTTTATTTGATAATAAAAATATAGGAATTATAAAGAAGAATCGTTAGGATTCAATTTTAATAGGCATAATCCTAACATCAAATGTACAAATGTACAATAAAAAAATAAAAAATATAAAACTATAGAGACTTTTGAAAGATTATTAACTAGTTGTAGCTATAGATGTGTTTTAGTTTAAGGGTAAATATTGAAGCGATAATAAAGTTTTTATGGTTGAGAAAATGGATAAGTCATTAATTTGTGACAGTTATGTGCCTATTCTATTCATTTGTTATTATGAGAATTCTAAAATTATATCTCAATGAGCTTAAATTTCTATATTTAGCATAAAGATTAGGGGAGATACGTTGATGAAATGTATCATTAAATATAGAAATATGTAACGTTTCATACTTGTATTGTAAAATATTTTGACATAAGTTAATTTAAATACTAGGTACAGGAACATTTAATAAAAATTCAGTAATGTACCCTTTAAACGTTTCACCCTAAAAACGTTTGTATTTATTTATATAAATCTCAAGCATACTGAAGTTTTTCCCTTTGTTCCTGTACCTTATTAGGTAAAAATAATACAATAAATTAGCGTGATATTATGGAAGGAAATGGATTTTTAATTCTCTTTTTTTATCTTACTTTATCAATCTCTCGATGATTTGTTTATAGTAAGGATTATTAGGGGAGGAGATAGCTATTAAAAAGGAATATAAAGTTAAGTTGGACAAACGGTTGGGGAAACGAAAGATTATTTTTGTCGATGAACTGAGAAGCTTCCACTTTAAGTTTTTCTAAGTGGTGGATAGTTCATTCTGCCTGATATTTTTAATATATAAGTTTGTACATCCTGAAGCTAATCAGAATATAAATTACATTAGTTATGTGGTTATAGAAGTATATGTCTAAGATTAAAGGATTTCTGTTTTTTTAGGGTTCAAAAATTATGTGTGAATTTAGCCTTGGAAATGACTTGTTTGTATGTTGTCTAGCAGAAATGTGAAGTCTGGAAGAAACTGATATTATCAGCTTCTTCCAGACTTTTTTACTTTAAAAGTGTATTTTTTCTACATAAGATTAAATGCAATTCTCTCAATGAATATTTGAATTTTTTGTGAAATTAAGTGAGGTTTTTATTCCACTATTAATACATAATGTTACAAAATAAACTTATTATATTTATTTTTATTTTAATATGAGATTAAAAATAATAGTAAATGTACCAATGTATGAGAGATATTAGTATATTTATTAGTAATTTGTTCATTTATCTCTATATTGCTATTATATTAGCGATAACAATAATATATTGGGGGGACAAGAATGAATTTGAAATTAACATCTAAATTTGAAGGATTAAGAAAAAATAAAAAGGTAATTGGTGCTTGTATTTTAGCTGCAGGGGTGACCGCCATTACAATGATTCCTCAAAGTGCCTATGCACATGGATTTGTTGAAAAGCCAAGCAGTCGTGCTGCTTTATGTAGTCAGAATTATGGAGCATTAAATGTAAATTGTGGAAATATAATGTACGAACCTCAAAGTTTAGAAGCACCTAAAGGATTTCCAGATGGTGGACCGATTGATGGGAAAATCGCTTCGGCAGGAGGACTGTTTGGAGGAGTTCTTGACCAACAAACATCAAATCGCTGGTTCAAAAATACGATTAAGGGTGGAGAAAATACATTTACATGGAAATATACAGCTGCACATCTTACAAGTAAATGGCATTACTACATTACAAAAAAGGGGTGGGATCCTAATAAACCATTAACACGTGCTGAATTAGAACCAATTGGAACTGTGAAACATGACGGTTCGGCCGCATCAAATAATTTAACACATACAATTAATGTACCAACTGATCGCAATGGTTATCATGTTATTTTAGCTGTATGGGACGTAGCAGATACGTCAAATGCGTTTTATAATGTAATTGATGTAAATCTAGTAAATAATGAAACTCCCGATACAGTAGCTCCAAGTCAACCAAATGGTTTAAGTGCGTCTAAAGTTACTGCCAATAGTGTTGCACTAACGTGGAAGGCCTCTACGGATAATATAGGTGTAAAAGAATATCAAGTGTTACGCAATGGAGAAGTAATTGATACGGTACCAGGTACAACATTTATTGATAAAAAACTAAAGGCAAATACGGAATATACCTATACAATAAAGGCATTAGACTCGGCTGGAAACATATCAAAAGAAAGTGAAGAACTAAAGATTAAGACAACAAATGAAACCCCAGATAAAGAAGCTCCGACTCAACCGAAAGGATTACATAGTATGAGTACAACAGCGACAACTGTTGATTTGATGTGGAGTCCGTCT
This sequence comes from Bacillus cereus group sp. BfR-BA-01379, assembly GCF_022663605.1. Taxonomy (NCBI): domain Bacteria; kingdom Bacillati; phylum Bacillota; class Bacilli; order Caryophanales; family Bacillaceae; genus Bacillus; species Bacillus cereus group sp. BfR-BA-01379. The sequence goes on along the minus strand of NZ_JAKUFT010000071.1, from coordinate 17,789 downwards.
GAAGATAATGTAGGAGTAGACCATTATATTGTATATAGAGAAAGTGCTGGAGTTATGAATAAAATTGGGACAACGGATAATACATCCTTTATGGATAAAGAATTGAAGGCTAATACATCGTATAAATACGTAGTAACAGCGGTTGATTTAGCAGGAAATGAATCTAGTAGAAGTGATGTATTGAATGTAACAACAAAGGCTGAGGATTCCACATATGAAAAATGGGATGCGAGAAAAGCATATACTAAAGGTGATAGAGTAGTATATGAGGGAAAAGTGTATGAAGCAGTTCAAAATTATCAAGGTAATGGTGACACAAATTGGATTTTTGCCCTATCGCTTTGGAAGCCAGTTTTGAATAAATGATAAGTAGGAAAATATAGTTAACATTTTTGGGTTTTTCATTGGAAATAAACGGTCGTTCCAAATATAAATTCTTTAATGGTTTAAATGATATAGAAATAAATTCAATCTCCATCTAATGCTTACGAAAGGAAATCAAAAAAGAATCCCATTGGGATTCTTTTTTTCTAATTTGTAATAGCGTATATTTTTACAGTGAATTTCTTAGTGGCACCAATTGGACTTGCGATATAATATTTTGTATTTGTGTAAGCTTCAGTCCTAGATCCCTGTGAAATATTTTTCCAACGAATAGAATCGGTACCTAGGGAAACATCAATCATTACATTGAAAGAGATAGTAGAATGATGATCTATTTCTGAAGGCTCAATAACCCATTTTAATTCTTTGGTACCTGCAGGTAAACTATCAATTTTAAAGTTTTGACTGGATCGATTTTTTTGTCCGGATAAAGGACTAGATTCGGATGAAATTTGCGAAATTAATATCTCTTTTTCATTTGAATGTACACCATTTAATTTAATGATACTATCAATTAAACCTGGCCCAGGAAAATCAGCTGCGATAATACCAGAATGTCTAATTTCACCTTGTTGTAAGAGTTCGGTCCCAAGTGTATTCATCCCACCATAATATACTTGCCCATTTCTATCGCGAGGGAAATCAATCCAAGCATGAGTCGAATTCGTTTGAATCAACTTAGGGTTACTATCAGTATTTCTATTCTCTTTTCCGCTTGCAACAAACCAAGGATATACATTATTTAAAAATGCGGCTGCACCACCCGTACCACTAAAATGATTAAGATATATTTTTCCATTATTATAGTTAGTATTTGCACTTTGTAAATGGTTTTTTATCGCATTCCATTTTTCATATATTTCGTCTGGTCCGCTTCCAATTTCAAATTTATCTTGAATATTCAATCCATCGTAATCAATCCCGTACAATTGAGGGGATGTAAAGTTTTGTAAGATTACAATTTTCCCCCGGATATCTCCTAAAGTAGGGTTGTTTCTGTCTATAATTGGTACGGAATTAGGATCCCAAAAATATGAAGCATTACCGTTTTTATATTTTAAAAATATCTCCTCAAATGATAGGGATCCACTTTCGGGAGTAGTTTCTTCTTTTAAGCGCATTAAAATTGTTTCTGTCGGATAATCTTTCAAAAATTGGATTGCTTCTTTTAATACATCTTCAAATACTGCTTTTTGATTGACAATACCATGGTACATTGCAAAAGAATCTTTTACACGTTTAACGCGCATATCTACATATCGAATTCCAGAATTTAATTGTTGGGATAGACTCATAGTTTGATTTCTTGTTAAATTTTCATCAAGAAAACTTGCTCCATGTAAAGCCATTGTACCATGAGTGCCTGGAATAGATATTTCACTTAATTTTGTTGAATCTGCTACTTCTGACATCCATGATGGATTTTGATAACCTATATTGGATTCATAGGAATAACCTGGATGACTATCAGCTGAAATTGTAGATGGTGTACTTAAACTTGCTAGTGTAAAACAAGTGAGGATGCTAACTTTAAAGAAATTTTTTATTTTTATTTTGTTCATTTTATCTCTCCTAACCTTTAAACAATAGCTATAATAAGATGGCTTTTTACTATATTTATTGTTTTCTATTCCTAATGTAATGAATTTTTGTAATTGAAAAAGGGGTAGTGAGCTAACTTGAGATAGTATTAGTTTATTGTAATAATTTGCCAAATGGATTTTTAAAGAATTGAAGCATAGATAGGTAAAAAATAAGCTTTTTGCTGTATTGTATACAAACAAAACAGAAGCCTTAAAAAGACTTCTATTTTGTGACATATTATGAATGATAAGGTGGTTAACAAATTAAGATTATGTGAGTGAGCGGTAAAAATCTATTTATAGCTGTTTCAGGAATTTCTTAAAACAAGTCTATTCAGGAAAAGTGGTCCCTACAATGGTAATAAAGATTAAAAGATTCTACTCATTAAAACTTAGACTAACTACAGTTGCGATAGATTGAGCTGCATGTTCCCAGCTTCCATCTATAACTTTCCCAAGCTGCTGACCAAGTGCATTTAAATCATTTGGATTAACTGGAATTCCATTATACGCAGCAAGAATTGATAAAAGCGGAGCAGCAAATGGTGTCCAACCACCTCTATCAATATTAAATACAGGCTTATCTACTACTTTTCCATCTTGCACAGTAAACTCATAATAAAATTGATCATCTGGACGGAAACTTAAATGATGAGAAATTTGTCCTTTAACATATTTTTTTCCTCCACCTAGATTTACTACTTCTATTTCTTTTACATTAAATTCATGCTCAAATACTTTTATTTTTTTGACTTCTGGACCATTTAAGGCAGCATTAACAGCTGTTTCTAAATTATTTTGTGCTAATGGTTGAATACTCATTTGTGCCTCTTTTTGTTGGATAGGAGCCTCTTTTTCTGCAGCAAACACTGATGTAGAAGGTAGTGCACCTGTAGCTAACGTAGCTGCAAGTGCTGTTGTCATCATGATTTTTCTTTTCATCTTCATAGTTTTCTTCCTCCCTTAAGGTTATGATATATAATTTTTTAAAGACTGACATGGGGCAATATTTTATTTCATAATGCACGCAAAAACTAGGTTAAGAATTATGTCAGAAAATCAAAATTAATTATATATTCATTTACAATGATATCTATCTACATATATTTTTTCAATTTTCTAATAAACGGTACAATAATAACTTTTTATAAGGTAATTTAGTGTTTCAATTCTCTCTATGCACGTTTTAAACAAATTAAAATCGGAGTGGTAATAATATATTTACAAGCAAAAATATTATAAATTTCGAGAAAAATACACAATTTTTTTATAAAAAACTATAAGAATTATCATTATATCGTTATCAAACTAAGTAAGATAAATGATAATATGATGAAGAGCTTCCAGTGATTTGTTATAAGTCCACTAGAAAATGAGCATGATATCATACAATTATGCAGGACACCTAGGATATTAAAGCTACACTTTATAGCAGTTAATACGAATGAGATTGGAAAACAGCAGTAAGTGTTTATTAGAGAAACACTATGAAAAATACTTCAAATCACTTAAAAAGTTTCAGTTATTCTGAATTCGTGGGGCGCGGAATGTTTATTGAGCATTGTAGTACTGATCAAGATTTTAGGAGGAAAAATGAACAAGAAGACTAAAAGAATCATATTACTTATAGGTACAATAGTAGGTATTAGTATCTTTTTATATGTACAGAACAATTTAATAAGTATAACTGAAGTTAAAATAACATCTAATAAAATCCCCTCTTCTTTTAAAGGTTTTAAAATTCTAAAAATTTCAGATTTACATAATAAAAAATTTGGCGACAGTCAAGAAACTTTAATTCAAAAAGTAAAAGGTGAAAATCCGGATATTATTGTTATTACAGGTGATCTAATTGACAGTAAATCATATGATGTAGAAGTAAGTATGGAATTAATACGAGAACTTGTAAAGGAGTATCAAATATATTTTGTGACAGGAAACCATGAAAAATGGTCAGGAAAATATAATGATTTGGAGAAAGAGTTGAAGAAACACCATGTTACTGTTTTAAGAAATGAACAGGTAACTATTCAAAAAGAGGAAGAAAAAATAAATTTACTTGGTATTGATGATCCGGAATTTGTAACTGGAAACCGTGATGAAGGAAATGTTGTAAAAGATGAAATTTCAAAAGCGAAATTTGAAATGAAGCCGGATACATACAATGTATTACTATCCCATAGGCCTGAATTTTTAACAGAGTATGCTGATGAACAAATAGATTTAGTGTTATCAGGGCATGCCCATGGAGGACAAGTTAGATTGCCATTTATCGGAGGTTTAATTGCACCAAATCAAGGGGTTCTCCCCACATATACAGCCGGTTTATATGAAAAACAAAATACGTCTATGGTAGTAAGTAGAGGACTAGGTAATAGTATCATTCCGCAAAGGATTTTCAATAGACCAGAACTTGTAGTCGTACAGTTAAATTGAACTGTACGACTTTTTGTATAGGAAAATAAGCCATATGTAATTTATCCAAGTTAACATTACAATTTTGTTAAAAATTTTCTACGCTACATAAAGTAACAAAATTTGACCCGAAGAGTTTGTTATAGTGTAAATAATCAAAAAACTTAAAATTTGTCGAGTGATAATTGTGATAAGTAATTCACGTAAAAAACTTAAAGGGGTGTACACATGCATAAAGAATATGAAATTGAAGAATATACGGCGATTGAGGAACAAATACATTATTATTGTAAATGTTTATTAGTTAGTCATCCTGATCAAATTATAAAGTATTTAGAGAAAAGGTTAGAAAAATATGCAGAAACATTACAATATGCACATTTATATCCTGACACAGTTATTTTACCGTTACAGCAGTTAGTTATCGAATATTCTTTAGATGTTGCTAGAATTAGAAAGTATATGAATTTAAAAACGTAAAGTAAAATATATAATGTAAATGAAACAGAGTCGACTTTAAGAAATGATATTCTAATGTCGACTCTGTTTCATTGTTTAAGATTGAAAATACATACTAATCAATGAAGTTTGACATATAATTACGCAAGAGTAAAATAAAAGTGAGTACTCACTCATTTTTAGAAAAGGGGGAATAAAACGTGCAGCAACCTTCCATTATTTTGCGAACTGTGTCAAAAAGTTTTGGGAAAAAAGAAGTGTTACACAATCTTTCGTTGCAAGTTGAAAAAGCAGAGATATTTGGTTTAGTTGGGCCTTCTGGTTCAGGGAAAACGACTCTTATTAAAATGATTGCAGGTATTAATGAGGCAACAGAAGGTGAAGTGTTTGTTTACAACACGAACATGCCTAATTTAAATGAAATGAAAAAAATTGGTTATATGGCTCAGGCTGATGCGTTATATGAAGAACTATCAGCATATGAAAATGCAGATTTTATTGCAACGATGTATGGATTAAAGGGAAAGCATAAAAAAGAAAGAATTGAAGAGGTTTTTGACCTTGTACAATTATCACAGCATATGAAAAAGCAAGTACAGCATTTTTCAGGTGGGATGAAGAAGCGTTTATCATTAGCGATAGCACTCATTCATGAACCTGAAATATTGATTTTAGATGAGCCAACAGTGGGGATAGATCCACTTCTTAGAAAAACAATCTGGGAAAAATTTTATGATCTTAAAAAGCAAGGCACTACCATTATTGTAACAACGCATATTATGGATGAAGCTGAGTTTTGTGAGCGTCTAGGCTTGATTAGAGAAGGAAAGCTAGTTGCGACTGGAACGCCTGAAGAATTGAAAAAGCGGGTATCTTCAAGACGGATTGAAGATGTCTTTTTGTTGGAAGAGGTGGCCCTATCATGAGAGTTACTGGTGTAATTATTCGTATTATTCGCCAATTTTTTCGAGATAAGCGTTCGTTAGCCATGATGTTTGGAGCACCTATGTTATTACTTTGGTTATTGTCGCTAGTATTTACACAAAAAGACTATGTACCGCATATTGCAGTTGTTGATATGCCAGCTCAGGTAGTAAAAGTGATGGAAAATCAGGAAGCGACAATTTATGAATATAGTAAAGGAAAGGCAATGTCTGAGTTGGAAAAACAAAAGATAGATGCAGTCATTCATTTAGAAAGTGGAAAAATGCATATTGTATTAGAAGGAAGTGATTCATCAAAAAATCGTGCTGTACTTCAAGTTTTACAAAAGAGTACAGAGAAGAACGATGTATCGATTATGAAACCTGAAGTGAATTATTTACATGGTTCTAAAGATTTTACAATGTTTGATGGGCTCGGTCCTGTATTAATCGGTTTCTTTACATTTTTCTTTGTATTCATTTTATCTGGAGTGTCTTTCGTAAGAGAACGTTTAAGTGGTACTCTAGAAAGATTATTATCAACTCCGGTAAGAAGATGGGAAATAGTTGTAGGATATATTGTTGGTTTTGGAATCTTTGCATTTATACAATCCGTTATAATCGTAAGTTTTTCAGTTTATATTTTAGATTTATATGTAGCTGGCTCCATATGGCTAACGCTACTTATTACATGTATGCTTTCTTTAACAGCATTAACTTTAGGGACGTTTTTATCGGCATACGCAAATAACGAATTTCAAATGATCCAGTTTATACCGCTTGTTATTGTGCCACAAATTTTCTTTTCTGGTTTATTTCCAATTGAAGCTATGAATAAGTGGCTCCAAATGTTAGGGAAGCTATTTCCGCTCACATATGGAGCTGACGCAATGAGACAAGTGATGATTCGAAATCAAGGATTTACAGAAATTGCATTAGATCTTACTGTATTACTACTTTTTTCTCTGTTATTTGCAATAGGAAATGTATTTGCATTAAAAAAACATCGGAAAATATAATGATGATACAAAGGGGCATTATAAATGAAGAAGGATTGGTTAGAAGAATTAATAGCCGCAACAAATACGGATAAACGAAATGAACGTCAAATGCGTATATTAGAGGCGGCTGTTGATATGTTTGGTGAAAAAGGATATGCTTCAACATCAACTAGTGAAATTGCAAAGCGTGCTGGTGTAGCGGAAGGAACAATCTTCCGCTACTATAAAACGAAAAAGGATTTATTGTTAGCGGTCGTCATGCCGACATTAACAAAATTTGCTGCACCATTTTTCGTACAAGCCTTCGCAAAGGAAATATTTAAATCGGAATATGAATCGTATGAAGGGCTACTAAGAGTTGTTATTCATAATCGCTTTGAATTTGCAAAAAAGCACTTTCCAATGATAAAAATATTAATTCAAGAAGTGCCATTTCAGCCAGAATTGAAAAATGAAATACAACATTTAGTAGAAACAGAGTTACTTTCACATTTTAAAAAGTTGATTGTAAAGTTTCAAGAAAAAGGGGAAGTTATTGAAATGCCTCCATCTTCTGTATTACGTCTAACTTTATCAGCTGTATTAGGATTACTATTAACACGTTTTTTATTATTGCCTGAAGAAAAATGGGATGATGAATTGGAAATTGAAAACACGATTCAATTTATATTGTACGGATTAACCCCACGGAGGTAATGTGATGCGCCAATTTGCTAAGCCGAAAATTGTTGTAAGTAAATGTTTAGAATTTGATGCATGTCGTTATAATGGCGAGATAATTCCAGATGTAACAATACGAAATTTGCAGCCATTTGTTACATTTATACCTGTTTGTCCAGAAGTCGAGATCGGGTTGGGCACTCCTCGTGAAACGATACGAATTGTAGAAGAAAATGGTGTGAATAAGCTTGTGCAGCCGTCGACGCGGGCAGATGTAACTGAAAAAATGGAGCAATTTTCAAAAGACTTTTTACAAACGATACCTGATGTAGATGGTTTTATTTTAAAGAATCGTTCGCCAAGTTGTGGTACGCGCGATGTGAAAATTTATTCTGGTTTTGAAAAAGCGCCAGTAAAAGGAAAGGGATCTGGCTTATTTGGCGGAGCAGTAATAAAAAAATTTTCGCATCTTCCAATTGAAGAAGAGGGGAGATTGTCGAATTTTATTATAAGAGAACATTTCTTTACAAGACTGTTTACTATCGCGCATTACAAAATGATTAAACATACTAAAAACATAAAAGAACTCGTATCATTTCAATCAGATTATAAGTATTTATTTATGGCATATAATCAAGTGAAACAAAAAGAATTAGGGCGTATTATTGCAAATCAAAAAAATGAAACGATTGAAGTTGTATTTGATAAGTATGAGAAGACTTTATATGAATTATTTATGCGCACCCCCCGCTATACATCGAATGTAAATGTATGTGAGCATATTTTTGGATATTTTAAAACAAAGTTGAAAAAACAAGAAAAAGATCATTTTTTAGATTTGATACAAAAGTATATAGAAAAGAAAGTCCCGCTTAGCAGCTTACTTACAATTTTAAAATCATGGGCCATTCGATTTGACGATAAGTATTTATTAAGACAAACATATTTTGAACCATACCCTGAAGCATTAGTAGAAATTTCTGATTCGGGGAAAGGTAGAGATTATTAAACAATAAATTACATAATTCGACACGAAACTTCCTATGTTGTTGTAGAACAATGTAGGAATTTTTTTGTGCATTGGTACAGAATCTGTTTTAAAATTAAGTTATGACAGAATTATAGCAATTATCTAACTAATATTCGTGTCTTTTAATTCGTAATGTTTGTAGTAGAAACTCGCACGCTGTCGAAACTCAATATTCGATAAGGGGTGTGTAGCGGAATGGAATTTACTCTAACTCGCGAAAAACAAATGATTAAGGAAATGGTACGTGACTTTGCTGAAAAGGAAATCGCACCGAAAGCTGTGTATTATGACAAAACTGCGGAATTTCCATATGAAACATTTCAAAAAATGGGCGAACTAGGATTATTAGGCATCCCATTCCCTGAAGAGTATGGAGGTTCAGGTGGCGATACTGTATCGTACGCGTTAGCAGTTGAAGAAATTGGTCGTGCTTGTGGTGGTACAGGACTAAGTTACGCTGCAACAATTTCATTAGGTGCTTCTCCAATTTATTATTTCGGTACAGAAGAACAAAAACAGAAATATTTAGTTCCAATGGCGTCAGGTAAAACGTTAGGTGCTTTCGGATTAACTGAGCCAAACGCTGGATCTGATGCAGGTGGTACACAAACGAAAGCTGTATTAGATGGTGATGAATATGTTATTAGTGGTGAAAAGTGTTGGATTACAAATGCAGAGTATGCAAATACAATTATTGTAACCGCTGTCAACGGCGTTGAAGACAATGGTAGAAAACGCATTTCGGCATTTATTGTACCGACTACAAGTGAAGGATTAACGATCACAAGTCCTTACGATAAAATGGGTGTTCGTGCTTCTAATACATGTGAAATCGTACTTGATGGTGTACGTGTACCGAAAGAAAATATTCTTGGTGATGTAAATAAAGGATTTAAACAATTCTTATATACACTTGATGGAGGACGTATTTCAATCGCAGCATTAGCAGTAGGAATTGCACAATCTGCATTTGAACGTGCACTGCAATATGCGAAAGAACGTCAGCAATTCGGCAAATCAATCTCTAATTTCCAAGCGATTCAATTTAAATTAGCTGATATGGCGACTGAAGTAGAGCTAGCGCGTAATTTAGTACATAAAGCAGCTTGGTTAAAAGATAACGATAAACCTTTCGGTAAAGAAGCGGCTATGGCAAAACTTTTCGCATCTGAAGCAGCAAGCCGTATTGCAAATCATGCAGTACAAATTCATGGTGGATATGGCTATATGCGTGAATATGAAGTGGAACGACATATTCGTGATGCAAAACTATTAGAAATTGGTGAAGGAACTTCTGAAATTCAACGTCTCGTAATTGCTAGACATTTAGGATGTAGATAAAAGGGAGGAATCACTATGTTTCAAAAAATATTAATTGCTAATCGCGGGGAAATCGCAGTTCGTATTATGAAAACTTGTCAAAAACTGGGCATTCGCACTGTTGCTATTTATTCTGAGGCTGATGAAAACGCCCTTCATGTAAAAATGGCAAATGAAGCCTACTTAGTAGGTGGGCCGCGTGTCCAAGAAAGCTATTTAAACCTTGAAAAAATTATTGAAATAGCTAAGAAGACAAATGCTGAAGCAATCCATCCGGGATATGGATTATTATCAGAGAATCCGTCTTTTCCGGTTCGCTGTAGAGAAGAAGGGATTGTATTTATCGGTCCATCAGAAGAAATCATTACGAAGATGGGAAGTAAAATCGAATCTCGTATTGCAATGCAAGCTGCAGATGTCCCAGTAGTTCCAGGTATTACTACAAATATTGAAACTGCTGAAGAAGCAATTGAAATTGCAAAACAAATTGGTTATCCATTAATGCTGAAGGCATCCGCAGGTGGCGGAGGCATTGGAATGCAGTTGATGGAAACTGAGCAAACGCTCACCAAAGCATTTGAAAGTAACAAAACAAGAGCGCAAAATTTCTTCGGTAACGGAGAAATGTATTTAGAGCGCTATATTGCAGATGCACACCATATTGAAATTCAGCTTTTAGCAGATACACATGGTAACACAGTGTATTTATGGGAGCGTGAATGTTCAGTACAACGCCGAAATCAGAAAGTGATTGAAGAAGCACCTTCACCATTTTTAGATGAAGGTACACGAAAAGCGATGGGTGAAGTCGCTGTACAAGCTGCCAAAGCTCTTGGATATACAAATGCTGGTACAGTTGAGTTTTTAGTTGATGATCAAAAAAATTTCTATTTCTTAGAGATGAATACGAGATTACAAGTAGAGCATCCAGTTACAGAAGAAATTACTGGTTTAGATCTTGTAGAACAACAACTTCTAATTGCTTGTGGTGAGAAATTATCGTTTACACAAGATGATGTAAAACGTAGTGGTCATGCCATCGAGGCACGTATTTATGCAGAAGATCCGAAAACTTTCTTCCCATCACCTGGGAAAATTACAAATTTAACGCTGCCAACGAATGTTCGTATTGATCACTTTTTAGAGAATCAAGTAACGATTACACCTTTCTATGATCCAATGATTGCGAAAGTCATCGCTCATGGTGAAACTCGTGAAGAAGCAATTTCTAAATTACATGATGCTCTAGAAGAATTAAAAGTAGAAGGTATTAAAACGAATACGCCAATGCTAATTCAAGTATTGGAAGATGATGTGTTCAAAAGTGGTATTTATACAACGGGTTTTGTAACGAAACAACTTGTTAAAAAATAAGGTTTAACAATATTAAGGGGGAAAAAATGATGACGAAAGTATATGCATCGATGGCAGGAAATGTATGGAAGATTGTTGTAGGAGTAGGAGATACAGTAGAGGAAGAGCAGGATGTCGTCATTTTGGAATCTATGAAAATGGAAATTCCAATCATTTCAGAAGAAGCTGGCACAGTTATGAAAATTAATGTGCAAGAAGGCGACTTTGTAAATGAAGGAGATGTATTACTAGAAATTGAATAGGGAGATATAGGGGGAAGCGAATTGAAACTACCTAATTTTGCTGTCATTAAAGAAGTCGGGCCACGTGATGGCTTACAAAATGAAAAAAAGATTGTTGGCACAAAAGATAAAGTAAAATGGATTCAATTACTTACAGAGGCGGGATTATCGTACGTTGAAGTTTCCTCATTCGTTCACCCTAAATGGGTTCCTGCATTAGCAGATGCAAATGATGTGTTTTCTGAGCTGAAAAGGGATCCAAATGTTACATATGCAGCGCTTGTTCCAAATCAAAATGGTTTGGAACGAGCTTTTTTGCAAAATGTAGATGAGGTGAATGTTTTTTTATCAGCAAGTGAATCTCATAATAAAAATAATATTAATAAATCAATTAAAGAAGCATTAGTTGTCATTGAAGATATAACGAAGCAGGCAACGTTCGAAGGTAAAAAGGTAAGAGGCTATGTTTCTACAGTGTTTGGTTGTCCTTATGAAGGGGACATAGGTGTCGAAGCAGTTGACGAATTATGTAATAAACTATTCTCATATGGCATTTATGAAGTGTCTCTTGGTGACACGATCGGTGTAGCGAATCCGTTACAAGTAGAGCGAGTTTTAGAACATTTATTAAAGAAATATGATGCTTCGCAGTTTGCCATGCACTTCCATAATACGTACGGAATGGCTCTGGCGAATGTAGTTAAGTCATTGGAATATGGTATTACAACATTTGATAGTTCTTGTGGTGGTCTTGGTGGATGTCCATATGCACCAGGAGCATCAGGAAATGTTGCAACCGATGACTTAGTACATATGCTCCATAAGTTAGGTGTCCAAACGAATATTGATGAAGAGAAGTTATTGAGAGCGAGTCAATTTATTCAAAGTAAATTAAATATCCAATTACCGAGTCATGTGTATAGAGCGCTTCAACATAAAACGATAAGTAGGTGAGAAGATGCTACAATTACAAAACATTTCAGTTGATTATGTAACACCTAACGTTGTAAAGATTTCATTATATCGTGAAAGACAAGCAAACTCTTTATCTTTAGCGTTATTAGAAGAATTACAAAACATATTAACTCAAATAAGTGAAGAGTCAAATACTCGTGTAGTTATTCTAACGGGTGCTGGTGAAAAAGCATTTTGTGCCGGAGCTGATTTAAAAGAACGTGCTGGTATGAATGAAGAACAAGTTCGCCATGCTGTTAGTATGATTCGCACTACTATGGAAATGATTGAACAATTACCACAGCCAGTTATTGCTGCTATAAACGGAATCGCACTTGGTGGTGGTACGGAATTAAGTTTAGCTTGTGATTTTAGAATTGCTTCAGACACTGCAAGTCTTGGTCTTACTGAAACTACACTTGCAATTATACCAGGAGCAGGTGGTACGCAGCGTTTGCCAAGATTAATTGGTGTTGGCAGAGCGAAAGAATTAATTTATACAGGCAGACGTATTTCAGCGCAAGAAGCGAAAGAATATGGTCTAGTAGAATTTGTTGTATCAGCTCATTTACTTGAAGAAAAAGCGATTGAAATAGCAGAGAAAATTGCTAGTAATGGTCCAATTGCTGTTCGATTAGCAAAAGAAGCAATTTCAAACGGTATTCAAGTTGATTTACATACCGGATTACAAATGGAAAAACAAGCGTATGAAGGTGTAATCCATACGAAAGATAGATTAGAAGGATTACAAGCATTCAAGGAAAAACGCACACCAATGTATAAGGGGGAGTAAATATGTTAGACCAAAAACAACAATCGAATACATTTGAAGAACGAGTTGAAACGATTAAACAAGGCGGCGCACCAAAATATCATGAACAAAATAAAGCAAAAGGAAAACTATTCGTTCGAGATCGCTTAGCTCTTTTATTTGATAATGGTGAATATGTAGAAGATGCATTATTTGCAAATTGTGAACAAACAGGATTACCTGCTGATGGTGTTATAACAGCAACGGGTAAAATACATGGTCGTACGGCATGCGTGATGGCAAATGATTCAACTGTAAAAGCAGGATCATGGGGCGCACGTACAGTTGAAAAGATTTTACGTATTCAAGAAACGGCAGAAAAATTACGTGTTCCGTTATTTTATTTAGTTGACTCTGCTGGAGCGCGTATTACAGATCAAGTAGAAATGTTCCCAGGGCGCCGCGGTGCAGGAAGAATCTTCTATAATCAAGTGAAATTGTCAGGTAAAGTTCCTCAAGTATGCTTATTATTTGGGCCTTCTGCAGCTGGTGGTGCATATATTCCAGCCTTTTGTGACGTTGTAATGATGGTAGAAGGGAACGCATCTATGTATTTAGGATCTCCTCGTATGGCTGAAATGGTTATCGGTGAGAAGGTAACTTTAGAAGAGATGGGCGGAGCTCGTATGCATTGCTCTGTATCAGGATGCGGAGATGTTTTGTGTAAAACAGAAGAAGATGCGATTACGCAAGCAAGACAATACATTTCATATTTTCCAAACAACTACTTAGAAAAGACTCCATTGGTTACACCTCAAGAACCGAAACAATTCGATAAAACGTTAGAACAAATCATTCCAGAAAATCAAAATGCTCCGTTCAATATGAAAGACCTCATTAACAGAATTATTGATGAAGGTTCTTTCTATGAAGTGAAAAAATTATTTGCACAAGAACTCATTACAGGCTTAGCACGTATTGATGGTAAGTCAGTTGGTATTATTGCAAATCAACCGCGTATGAAAGGCGGCGTATTATTCCACGATTCAGCTGATAAAGCAGCGAAGTTTATTAATTTATGCGATGCATATCATATTCCATTATTATTCCTTGCAGATGTACCTGGATTTATGATTGGTACAAAAGTAGAGCGTGCTGGTATTATTCGCCACGGTGCAAAAATGATCTCTGCAATGAGTGAAGCAACTGTACCGAAAATTTCTATCGTTGTTCGTAAAGCATACGGTGCCGGTTTATATGCAATGGCAGGTCCAGCTTTTGAACCAGATTGCTGCCTAGCATTACCGACAGCTTCTATTGCGGTAATGGGTCCAGAGGCAGCGGTTAATGCTGTATATGCAAATAAGATTGCAGCTTTACCAGAAGAAGAGCGTGATAGCTTCATTGCTGAAAAACGAGAAGAGTATAAGAAAGATATTGACATTTACCATTTAGCATCAGAGATGGTCATTGATGGTATTGTTCATCCAAACAATTTAAGAGAAGAGTTAAAAGGACGATTCGAAATGTATATGAGTAAATATCAAGTATTTACGGATCGTAAACACCCTGTTTATCCAGTTTAAAAGCCCTATTTAGGGCTTTCTTGCTCAAAAAGTCAAGGAGGGGAAAACATTGAAACAAGCAGTTTGGTTTCCAACAGAAGAGTATAAAGAAAAAACGCGTTTATATGGTTGGATGAAATCATTGGGATATGAAGATTATGAAACGTTTTATAATAAGTCAATCGAAGAAACAGCTTGGTTTTGGAGAGAAGCTGAGAAAGCGGTAGGCTATCAATGGATGAAACCTTATACAGACGTGCTAGACCTAGAGAATGGTACGCCGTTTGCACAGTGGTATAATGGCGGAACATGTAACGTTGTAGAATCAGTTTTATCACGCTGGCTTGCAGATGATGAAACAAGAACACAACTAGCACTTCAGTACGAGGGAGAAAATGGAACTTCAAAATCATTTACATATGAAGAACTTGATAATTGGGTAAGCCGTGTTGCAAACGGTTTGAAACATGCTGGTATTGAAAAAGGTGACCGTGTAACAATTTATATGCCGATGATTCCAGAAACAGTTGTTGCGATGCTAGCTGTTATGAAAATCGGTGCAATTATTTCACCAATATTCTCAGGATTTGCGTCTGATGCAGTCATGACACGTGTACAAGCGGCAGGATCGAAGATGATCATTACTGCAGATGGTTTTTCACGCCGAGGTAAAGTTGTTTCATTAAAAGACGAAGTAGATAAAGCTTGTGAACATTGTCCAACTGTTGAAAAAGTTGTTATTGTGCGTCATGCAGGAAATGACTATACACCGCATAATTATGATTTCTCGTGGAATACGTTAGAAAAAGAAAAGCCATTTGTACATGCTGAAGAAATGCATAATGATGACCCATTAATGCTTATATATACTTCTGGAACAACTGGGAAACCGAAAGGAACAGTACATACACATGCTGGTTTTCCTTTAAAAGCAGCTTTTGATGCAGGGTTTGGAATGAATATCAAACAAGGAGACCGTGTATTATGGGTAACTGATATGGGCTGGATGATGGGACCATTTTTACTATTCGGCTCTCTTATTAATGGAGCAACGATGGTAATGTACGAAGGTGTTCCTGATTTCCCTGAGGCAGATCGTTTATGGGAGACAGTTGATAAATATGAAATTACACATCTCGGTATATCACCAACATTAATTCGTGCGTTAATGGCAAAAGGTGATGAATATGTGAATAAACATTCGCTCAAGAGTTTAGAAGTATTCGCATCAACAGGTGAACCTTGGAATCCAGATCCTTGGATGTGGCTATTTGAAACAGTTGGAAAAAATAATGTACCAATTTGTAACTATTCAGGCGGAACTGAAATTTCTGGTGGGATTTTCGGAAACGTCCTTATCAAACCAATTGCACCGATTAGTTTTAATGCCTGTTTACCAGGAATGGCAGCGGTTGTGCTAGACGATCAAGGTAATCCAATTCGTGATGAAGTTGGAGAATTATGTTTAGAAAAACCTTGGGTTGGTATGACGAAAAGTTTCTGGGAAGACGATGAGCGTTATGTGAACACATATTGGTCAAGATTTGAAAATAAATGGGTTCACGGTGACTGGGTGATTTATGATGGTGAGCAATATATTATTACAGGACGCTCAGATGATACGTTAAACATTGCTGGAAAACGTATTGGTCCGGCTGAATATGAATCTATTCTTGTGAAGCATAATGATGTCATAGAAGCTGCTGCGATTGGTGTACCTGATGATGTAAAAGGTGAAGTTTGTCATTGTTTTGTAGTACTAAGGGACAATGTAACATTCACAGGAGAGTTAAAGAAAGAATTAATGAGTTTAGTAAACTCTCATATTGGAAAAGCATTATGTCCAAAAGATATTCACGTTGTAGAAGATTTACCGAAAACACGTAATTCTAAAGTAATGCGACGCGTCATTAAAGCTGCTTACTTAGGAAAAGAATTAGGGGATTTATCATCACTTGTAAATCCTGAAGTAGTTCCATTTATTCAGGGGTTACAGTCTAGTAAATTATAAAATTAGGAATGAGCTCTATTTAAATAGAGCTCATTTTTATTTTTATAAAAAGAGAAGAGGGAAGAAGTATATTTGGAGTAGAAAAATGATACTAGTATTATTACATATGTCTATTCAATGGAGTAATTGAATTTTGTTAAGAATAAAAATTTAGTAGAGAGAAAAGTGAAAAATTGGAGATATCCCTTGGGAAACAGGAATTCTGATAGTGAATATGTTAATAATGTGTACGGGTTATATATAAAAGTGTTATTTAAAATAGGAAAAGGGAAAAATTACGTTTACTTATTCTTAAGTTTTTTCCCTTTAAAATTTATTATTTGTTCGTTGTTTTATATACATCTGAAATTGGTAAATCCTCAACATGTAAAGATTCAGTACTGTCCTTTTTGTTTGAAACCTGTGCCTGTTGAGATGATTCTTGCATTTGCTCTTGGGCCTTACTAGGAGTATTCAGCGCATCTAATGACACATGATTAAGTTGTTGACTTAATAAATCTTTTTTATCCATGTTATGTAGCTCCTTTTTGAACTTAGATATAAAAACGAAGTGTTTTTAAATAGTTACGTGGGTATTATGTATCTTTGAATGGAATTATATACACAAACTATATTGAGAAATTAACTAATTATAAAAATTACCTGTGATGACAAGTTTAAGAAATATAAAGATCATTAGTTCTTAATAAAAGCGTTATTTTAGTAGGTTGTTACGAAATCTGATTTGAAAGTAACATCCCAATGATAAAAAAGAGCACTGTAAATCAGTGCTCATCTTATTAGAAATTGCGTAGTCCTTAAAAATAAAACCATTACGGACAATTCACAATGGTAATCGTGACGCTAGCTATTGTTCCAGGAGAGTCAAGAAGTGAAGCAGTAACGGTTACTGTTCCAGGTCCATTAGCGGCTAGAAATACAGCGGTAAAGTTACCTGAAGCATTGGTAATGACAGCAAGAGGAACCATGAAAGCAAGAGAAGGGTTACTAAATGAAAAACTGACCACTACTCCAGGAGTAGGACTACCGTTTACTAATACTTGACCCGAAAAAAATAAAGTATTATTTCCTTGAGTGGATACACATGCTGTGGTTTCGTTAGAAGTCAAGGTAATAGATGCAGGTCCAGCAGGAAGAT
>NZ_JAKUFT010000070.1:0-24262 GCF_022663605.1 Bacillus cereus group sp. BfR-BA-01379 | reverse complement strand
TGTACCTTTTTCAATTAATTGAACCATTTTAGATAAACCAGCAGGCGTTAATGCAACGTCTTTTAATTCTTTTTGTTGTTTGTTTAAGTATGCAAGTACTTCACCCATTAACCAGTTTGATGTTAATTTCGCATCAGCACCGTCTGCAACAGTTGCTTCAAAGAAATCAGACATTTCTTTCGTTAATGTTAATACGTGTGCATCATAAGCCGGTAAGCCAATTTCTGCAACGTAGCGAGCTTTACGTGCATCTGGAAGTTCTGGAATCGAAGCACGAATTTCTTCTTTCCACTCATCATCGATGTAAAGTTCAACTAAATCTGGCTCTGGGAAGTAACGGTAATCGTCAGATCCCTCTTTCACACGCATTAAGATTGTTTTCTTCGTTGCTTCATCATAACGACGTGTTTCTTGTTGGATGATACCACCAGATAACAATTCTTTCTCTTGGCGCACTTGCTCGTGCTCAAGACCTTTTTGTACGTAAGTGAATGAGTTTAAGTTTTTCAGTTCCGCTTTTGTACCGAACTTCTCTTGTCCAACAGGACGAAGGGAAATGTTCGCATCACAACGCAAGGAACCTTCTTCCATCTTACAATCAGATACGCCAGTGTATTGAATGATTGATTTTAACTTCTCTAAGTATGCATATGCTTCTTCTGGCGTACGCATATCTGGCTCAGATACGATCTCGATTAAAGGCATACCTTGACGATTGTAGTCTACTAATGAACCATCAGCTGTATGCGTTGATTTACCAGCATCTTCTTCTAAATGAAGACGTGTAATACCGATACGTTTCTTTTTACCGTCTACTTCGATTTCAATCCAACCATTTTCACCGATTGGCTTATCGAATTGAGAAATTTGGTAAGCTTTCGGATTATCTGGGTAGAAATAGTTTTTACGGTCAAACTTCGTTTCCGTTGCGATTTCACAGTTTAATGCCATTGCAGCTTTCATTGCAAAGTTAACTGCTTCTTTATTTAAAGTAGGAAGTACCCCTGGGTATCCTAAGTCAATTACACTTGTTTGTGTATTTGGCTCCGCTCCGAATTCTGTTGGACTCGCAGAGAAAATTTTCGAATTTGTTTTTAACTCAACGTGAACCTCTAAACCAATAATTGTTTCTAAATTCATCTATGCTCGCCTCCTTACAGACTTGCTTTTTTTGTATGATAGTCTGTTGCTTGCTCAAACGCATGTGCAACGCGGTAAATTGTCGCTTCATCGAAGTGTTTACCAATGATTTGTAGACCAAGTGGCATGTTGTTAGCACCAAATCCACATGGAACAGAAATCGCTGGAACACCCGCTAAGTTTACTGGGATTGTTAAAATGTCGTTTGCATACATTGTCATTGGATCATCAACTTTTTCGCCTACTTTAAATGCCGGAGTTGGCGTTGTTGGTCCAATAATAACATCGTAGTTAGCAAATACATTTTCAAAGTCGTTTTTAATTAATGTACGTACTTGTTGTGCTTTCTTGTAGTATGCATCATAGTAACCAGAGCTAAGTGCAAATGTACCAAGCATAATACGACGTTTTACTTCATCACCGAAACCTTCGCTACGTGTGTTTTTGTAAAGGTCTAATAAATTATTTACATTATCAGAACGAACACCGTAACGTACGCCATCAAAGCGTGAAAGGTTAGCAGATGCTTCAGAAGAAGATAATAAGTAATACGTTGCTAGAGCGTATTTAGAGTGTGGAAGAGATACTTCCTCCCAAGTTGCGCCCATACCTTCTAATACTTTTAAAGCAGCTAGTACTGACTCACGAGCTTCTTCGCCAACACCTTCTCCTAAGTATTCTTTCGGTACAGCAATACGTAAACCTTTAACGTCGCCTGTTAAACCAGCTAAGTAGTTTCCTACTTCAACGTTTGCAGAAGTTGCATCCATACGGTCAATACCTGAAATAGCTTGTAATAAGTATGCATTATCTTCTACTGTACGTGTAATCGGTCCGATTTGGTCAAGTGAAGATGCGAATGCAACTAATCCGTAACGAGATACACGTCCGTAAGTTGGTTTTAAACCTACAACGCCGCAATATGCAGCTGGCTGACGGATAGAACCACCCGTATCAGAACCTAGAGAGAATAATACTTCTCCTGCTGCTACAGCTGCTGCAGAACCACCACTAGATCCGCCTGGAACGTAATCTAAGTTCCATGGATTTTTTGTAGCATAGAAACCTGAGTTTTCATTTGAAGAACCCATTGCGAACTCGTCCATATTTAATTTACCGATTGTAACTGTGTCAGCAGCTTTTAGCTTTTGTACAACTGTTGCATCATAAATTGGATCAAAGTTTGCTAACATTTTGCTCGCACAAGTAGTACGAAGACCGTTAGTTACAATGTTATCTTTTACACCAATTGGCATACCGAATAATAAACCATTATCTTCAGCACCAATTTTCGCGTCTAATTCTTTCGCTTTCGCGCGTGCGTTTTCTTCATCTAATGTAAGAAAAGCTTTTACGTTATCTTCAACATCCGCAATACGTTTGTAAGATTCTTCTACTAAATCTGTAACGGAAATTTCTTTGTTGTTTAACTTCTTATGTAACTCTGATACGGAATGATCAAATAATGACATCGAAATTCCCCTCCTCTATTCTAATACTGCTGGAACACGGATTTGATTATCTTTGTGATCCGGTGCATTTTTTAATACTTCTTCAACTGGTAAACCTTTTTCTGGTACATCTTCACGCATAACATTTTTCATCGTTAATACATGAGTTGTTGGCTTTACATCAGTTGTATCTAATTCATTTAACTGTTCTGCAAATGTAACAATTGCATCTAGTTGTTTTTGAAATTTTTCAGCTTCTTGATCAGTAATTGCAAGACGTGCTAAATGTGCTACGTGCTTTACATTCTCAACGGAAATTCTTGACACGGCTAGGCCACCTCCATAATATATCGTTCAATCTACAATACTATTGATGATACCAAATTTTCAGTACTTCAAGCAAGTCAACACACGGCACTTACGGCATTTTTACATAAAAAAAGAAAGGCAAACGCCTTTCTTTACAATTTACTCTTTATCTAACGGTTTATTTTTCGGAAATCTCTCGTTATCTTCTTCATTATCACGAATTGTTTTTTGTAATACAAAACAAGACATCGTTAAAAATAATGTTCCAATTAAATAATATCCTTTTACACTAAGCGTTTCATCTAACGTATAAATTCCAATTAGCATACCTGAAAGCGCGCAAACAAATGAAGTCCATGCTAAAAACGTGAACGCTTGCGTATTACGTCTTCTCATCGTTCTCCCCCTCGTTAGCTGTACATCCATTATAGATAAGTATATTTACCATAATGGATTTTTATCCCACTTTAATGGGCAATAAGACCCCCACCTCAAAATTCAGCGAAAGCAAAGAAGTTAGGTGGGGGATCAACTGCCCATAAAAGTCCGATTGGTTCAACTAATAATCAGTGGGGATGAAGAAAATCCCCACTGATTAAAGTTTCACTTTATGTAAATTCTAGTTTTATATTTATAAATCTATCATAAAACAATACTATTTTAAAGTTAGTTTTCTGTCTAATCTGAAAAAACAGTTAAAAATATTGACATTTATTTCAATTCTGCATAAAATAAAAACAAATATTACGAACCTCGAAATATACGGGAGTGGAATTAATTGTTGCAATACGAACATTTTTTAGACTTACTGCTAGATAACGCCAAGAAACTTTTCTATCCTGAGGAATGGGTAAGCTTAGATTTAACACTTTCTAAAACAGAAGTATTTTGTTTACTTTGGATGGAACGAAATACAGATATTACAATGACAAAAATCGCTGACCTTCTTGATATACCGATGAGTACAACGACAGGTGTTGTAAATCGCCTTGTAAAAAAGGGATATATTGAACGCTACCGTGATGAAAACGACCGACGCATTGTATTAATTCGTTTAACAGAACACGGCGTAATGCTCGTTCAAGAAGTAAAACAAAATGCAGCCCATTACTTTAGCCTAGTGACAGAAGCATTATCAGAAGAAGAAAAAGCATTTTTACTACAAATCTTCCAAAAGATTATGAACCACATTGCTACGTCACAGCAAAAAACAGAAGAAGAGGTTTCTACACCTAAAATGAAAAACATTCCGATTGAATAAAAACCCTACTAGGGTTTTTATTCGAAAAAATATTTCGTAACTCGTAATATCCGATACTCGAAATAAAGGGGATAGAATGATGAGAATTATTTTGTATACAGGTAAAGGCGGAGTAGGAAAAACTAGCATTTCAGCAGCAACAGCACTTCAAAGCGCAAAACAGGGATTAAAAACATTAGTAATGAGCACAGACCCAGCCCATAGTTTAGGAGATTCATTTGGTATAAAGTTATCTTCTGAGCCACTAGAAATTCGTAAAAATTTGTGGGCACAAGAAATTAATACAATTTATGAGATGGAAAAAGGCTGGGGAAAATTACAAAAATATATTACACTACTCTTCACTTCCAAAGCAGCTGATGATATTACAACAGAAGAGTTAACGATGTTTCCTGGTATGGAAGATTTAATTAGCTTACTCCGCGTACTCGATTATTATAAACAAAACACATATGATGTTATTATCATTGATTGTGCTCCAACAGGAGAAACATTAGCAATGCTCAGCTTTCCAGACATGCTTGGCTGGTGGATGGAAAAACTCTTTCCTATTAAAAGAAAAGTTTTAAAAGTTGTTCGCCCTGTAGCTCAACCACTTCTTGGTGTCCCCCTTCCAACCGATGATATTATGGACGAATTAACAAATACACTTGAACAGCTTGGAGAAATGAGAGATATTTTATCAAACCGAGACGTAACAAGTATCCGCATCGTTGTAAATCCCGAAAAAATGGTCATTAAAGAGGCTCAGCGTAGCTTTACGTATTTAAATTTATACGATTATAACGTAGATGCGATTATGATTAACCGCGTCATCCCTAACACTGTCACCGATCCTTATTTTCAAGCATGGAAAGATACGCAAAAGAAATATAAAACATTAATTCAAAATAGTTTTGATCCGCTTCCTATTTATGAAGCTCCAATGTTTGAACAAGAAGTTGTTGGCTTGCCTATGTTAGAACGCGTTGGAGATGCTTTATTTAAAACGGATTATAGTCCTACTGAAGTGAAATTTAACGGCCGTACTCAATATGTAAAAAAAGATGGTGATGAATATATTTTTGTACTATCCATTCCCTTCTCAAACAAAAGTGAACTTTCATTAAATCAAAAAGGTGATGAGCTTATCATTCGTGCTGGTTCTGTTAAGCGGAACATCACATTACCCAAAACGTTAACACACCTTTCTATTCAAGGAGCAAAATTCGAAGATGATGTACTAAACATTCGATTTGGAGGTGTAGTGCATGCGTGAGGAATTACTAAGGAAGATAATTCATACAAAAATAAAAGTCGGTATGAATATATTAGAAGAGTTACCTGCACCAATCCAGCAATCAGCTAAGCAAATGCTGAACATTTTACAAGAGGAGCTAGCTGCTTATCCGAAAGAACAAGAGCATCACGAAGACAATTTGAAAAGTATCGTAATCGAATAACAAAAAAGGACCAGGAAAACTCCTAGTCCATCACTCTACTTAACAAACATTGGATTCTACGTTATACAAAATTGGAAGGTACAGAATTAGGGTTTTGTTTGTTAAGTAGATTATATGTTGAACGAGCTAACAGCGGAGGGGTTCCTACTGTTAATCGTTAAACCCGATAATTATTTTACGATTTTTTCAAGCTCCTCAAGTGAAAGATCTACTGAAATGGAACCATCATTTGTTTCTTTCTTAATTGCATCTGTTACTTCTTTTGAATGATAGAGTTCAATTACCTTTTTCAGTGTTGGATCATCTTTATCTTTCGTACGAGCTGCAAAAATATTAATATATGGCTTCGCATTTTCATTCTTTGGATCTTCTAAGAAAATCGGATCCTTCGCTGGATCTAACCCAGCTTGACCAGCAACACCGTTATTAATAACTGAAGCTGCTACATCTTTTAATACACGAGGTGTTTGCTGTGCGATAACCGGTGTAATTTTTAACTTCTTCGGATTTTCAGCAATGCCGCTTGGATCTCCAAATAAGCCAAAGTCTTTCTTAAGCTTTACTAATCCAGCTGCATCAAGAAGTTTTAATGCACGTGCTTGGTTCGTTGGATCATTTGGAATCGCAATTTCTGAACCATCTGGGATTTCACTTGCTTTCTTATGTTTTTCAGAGTATAAACCCATTGGTGCAATTTGCGTTGTCCCAACAGCTGTAATATCTAACTTATGCTCTTTTTTAAATTGCTCTAAGAAAGCAATATGCTGGAATGAGTTTAGTTCAATATCTCCATCAGCTAACGCTTTATTTGGCGTTGTGTAATCAGAGAACTCAACCAGTTTAATTTTAATTCCTTCTTTTTCAGCTTTTTTCTTTAAAATTTCCCAAGCGTCTCCATCTGTTCCGGTTACACCTACGCGAACTGTTTTCTCTTTCGCTCCTGCCCCCGTGTCCCCACTTGAGCAGCCGCTTAACGCTGAAATTCCTACAATCGCTGATAATGCAAATGCTAAAATTTTCTTCATCTTCTTTTCCCCTCTTCCTTTTTATGATCTGCGTAAAAAGACTTTCGCAAAGTAGTTTCCTAAGTTTTGAGCTACCTGTACGAGAATAATAAGTAAAACGACCGTTACGAACATAACTGATGTATCAAAACGTTGATAACCATATGTCATTGCTAAGTCACCAAGACCGCCACCACCGACAAGCCCAGCAACTGCAGAAAATTCAATTAAACCAACTGTCATAAATGTAACTCCTAAAATCAATGGAGCTAACGCTTCTGGCACAAGGATTTCAAAAACAATTCTAATTGGTGAAGCACCCATCGCTTGAGCCGCTTCAATGACTCCTTTTGGAACTGAAACAAGATTTGTTTCAACCATTCTAGCAATACCGATTGATGCAACTAACGTCATTGGGAAAATCGCTGCTGCTGTTCCAATCGTCGTTCCAATAACGCTTCTTGTTAGTGGACTTAAAGCTACTAAGAAGATAATGAATGGAACCGGACGAATTGTATTAATAATGATATTAAGAATAGAAAAGACCCATTTATTTTCTAAAAAGTTTCCTTTTCTCGTTACATATAAAAGTAAACCTAGAGGTATACCAAGAATTGTAGCGAATATAAGGGTTACAATTACCATTAAGAGGGTATCCCCCGTCGCATCTACAATGCGAGGCCAAAATATACTCCAATCAACTCGCATGAGCTTCTACCTCCTTCAGCTGCACTTGCAGTCTTAGATGTTGTAATGCTTTTTGAATTTCTTTCTGCTCACCTTGCAACTCTACAAGTAGATTTCCAAATAGCACATTTTGAAGTTCAATAATATTTCCGTAAAGCACGTTTACATCGACGTTATAGTTTTTTGCGATATATGATAGTACTGGTTGCCCTGTCTCCTCACCAGTAAATGTTAAGCGATAAATCTGTCCTCCGTTTTGAATTTTCCCTAGAACACTTTCTGGTAAATGATCATTAATAATAGAACGTACAAAGTTTTGAGTCGTCTTTGTTTTCGGTTGTGTGAAAACGTCAAACAGTTTTCCTTCTTCAATAACCTTTCCCTTCTCCATTACAGCTACACGGTGACAAATGTCTTTCACAACGTGCATTTCATGTGTAATAAGAAGAATTGTTACATTGTATTCTCGATTAACTTTCTTTAATAAGTTTAATATCTCTGTCGTTGTTTCTGGATCTAAAGCTGACGTTGCCTCATCACATATAAGAATATCTGGCGATGTTGCAAGTGCTCTAGCAATACCAACACGTTGCTTTTGGCCACCTGATAGTTGCTCTGGATAATAGCTTGCTTTATCTTCTAACCCTACAAACTTCAGCAGTTCATTTACTCTTTCTTTTATCTCATTCTTTGGTACTTTTGCTAACTTTAGTGGATACGCAATATTCCCAAACACTGTTCTTGAATTAAATAAATTAAAACTTTGAAAAATCATCCCGATTCTTTGTCTTAGCTTCCGTAATTCTTTCGTCGATAGTGATGTAATATCTTTATCATCTATTGAAATCGTTCCTGCCGTCGGTCTCTCTAACATATTTACTAAGCGTAACAACGTACTCTTTCCAGCGCCACTAAAACCGATAATGCCAAAAATTTCGCCCTTCTCAACGGATAATGTTACATCATCCACCGCATGAACAGATTGCCCACCTGATTCATATACTTTACTTACGTTCTTAAAAGAAATCATTTTTCCCCCTCCTATATGCTGTAAAAACTTGAAGTAGAGCTTTCGAGGTAAAATAAAAAGTGCTCTCCTTCTTATCAACCATAAAGATAAGAAGGAGAGCACTTATATGTACTCGTTCACATCTTCTCATCTTCCAAGCCTTTCATAGGCTTGCTGGAGTTAGCACGGTATTAAAAAACCCGTTGCTGAGGTATCGTAGGGCCAGTCCCTCCACCTCTCTGGATAAGAATGTATCGATTTAATTGTCGTTTAATTAATTCTCATTATAGAACTCAGAATAATAAGAGTCAATACATTTTTTAGAAAAATATTAATTATTTCTTTATTAAAATTTTCAAATAAAAAATTACAATATAATATTGGTTTTTAAAGTTATGTAAAATTCTCCTCCTTCATATTTTTTAAAAGGAGAATCCTCTCTATAAAGTGAAACTATAATCAGTGGGGGGTTTTGTTCATCCCCCACTGATTATTAGCCCTCACCAATCGGACATTTACGGACAGTTGATCTCCCACCTAACTTCTTTGCTCCAGCCGAATTTTGAGGTGGGAGTTTTACTGCTCGTTAATGTCGGATAAATTGAATACCATTATTTGAATATGAAATCGGAGGAAGATAAATATATGAAAACAGCTCTTTTACTCGTTGATATTCAAAATGACTATTTTCCACATGGAAAAATGGAATTGCGTAATCCAGCAGAAGCAAGCGAATATGCTAGTCAGCTACTACAATTCTTTAGAACGAAAAATGAACCTATTTTTCATATCCAACATGTAGCAATTAAAGATGATGCTACTTTTTTCCTACCCAATACAGAAGGTGTACATATTCATGAGAGCGTACGTCCACTTAGAGAAGAAACCGTTATACTCAAACATTATCCAAATAGTTTTCGCGAAACCGATCTTCTAGAACAATTACAACGTTTAAATATTGAGCACGTCGTCATATGCGGGATGATGACTCATATGTGCATTGATGCTACCGTAAGGGCGGCTTTTGATTTCGGCTTTCCATGTACCGTTATACATGATGCTTGTGCTACAAAAGATCTTTCTTTTAAGAATGCTACGATACCAGCCGTTTATATTCATAACACAATTTTGGCTAGTTTAAATGGAGTATATGCAAATGTAATGAGTACAGAGGAGTTTTTGGCTACAAAAAAACACTCCCTTCAGTGAGCAAAACCGAAAAGAGTGTTTCTTGTCAAACCATAGATTTTCTTTCAAATTGTATTATACAGGAAATCCTTAAAATGAATACTAAAAAATATGACTAATAAGTCAACTTTTCTCGTTGTTTTGTTTCTATTTACATGTTTATCCCGATATGAATAGGGTTTAGCTAGTTCCAATCGCCAAATAGTAATATATGGTAATCAGAACTAGTTTCTCCTATCAAAAACGCAACATATTATTTATCTGTTTGTTTTTGCTTCTTTTTTAAATACTCCGCACGCAAATTTTCAATTTGCTGCTTTTTATCAAATTTGGCAGGCGTCTGTTTTTCATGAAACTTTGCCACAGCTACCTGACTCTTGTAATCCAATTGATATTTTCCCACTTTGTTCACCTACTTTTCTTATCTTTAAAGAGAACCTATCCAACAAATATAATATATCTTATTTACTGAAGTAAACCTTATTAGTTTTTCTACGTATATCTATCTTAATCCACATATGAACACTCCCCCACTTAGCAAAGCTTGAAGTGGGGGTTTCTAACGTTTCGACCTAACGGACGATTAACGTCAGGGGAGTTAACACATTAGCGAGCTGTTTCACGCCTAACCCCTCTATCCCATTTGTCCATGCATTTGGGATTACTTTTCGTAAAATGTTAGCCGCAGCATTTACATCTGCATTAATTAAAGTTTTATTTGCTGAACGATATATGCCGCGCTTTATTCGTTTTCCTGAAAAAGTTGTATTTTGGTCATCTTTTCTATATGTTGGAATGAAGTCGTTATCCAGAAAACTTGCTTTCGATGTATATGATTCTTCAGTTACAACAACTTGGATGCCTACAACATTTGCTTTGTATGTAATCATTTGAATCAGTAAACTATGCGGGAGATGACAAAACGATTGGTTATTTCTTTTTCCCATATTCGTTTCTTGTTTCCAACTTTTGTTTTGACCAATAACGATTTTACAAACTTCTTCTTCTTGGGCTAGTTTTACGATATGGTGACTAACTTTATGGAAGACGTCTTTTATTTTCAAGTAACGTTTTTGATGAAGTTTTTCTATCCTTTTAGAAGTAAAAGGTCCTTCATTCGTTTGTTTTCCATTTCTAAGAATGCTTGTAAAATGACTCTTCATTTTGTTGTAATATTGATTTATGCTTTTGACATGTTTGCCCTTAACAAGGACAGGTTTCATACCTGTGTTTGTTACGATGGTTGCAAGGTTATCAAT
Organism: Bacillus cereus group sp. BfR-BA-01379; assembly: GCF_022663605.1. Lineage (NCBI taxonomy): Bacteria > Bacillati > Bacillota > Bacilli > Caryophanales > Bacillaceae > Bacillus > Bacillus cereus group sp. BfR-BA-01379. The sequence goes on along the minus strand of NZ_JAKUFT010000070.1, from coordinate 13,512 downwards.
CCCTAAATCAATACTCATATAACGAGCATTCTCTTCAATCATTTGTTGTTCAGAAGGAACATCAATTACCAATTCCACTACATATTCATTGTATTTTGGAATCACACGAACTTGTTTCAGTTTACCTTCAGTGAAACCTAGTTTCCCAATATTTAATTGCAATTTCGTCTTTGGAAACTTTAAAAATTTACCGTTTTTAATGATGCAATCTTGATTTGTATACAGAATCTCTTTTTCAGAAGAACGAATATACTTTGGAATCCTAGGCATTCCAGCATATTTGTTTGGATTCTTTTTATAGTCTTTTAAACTAGCAAAAAAAGATTTCCAATTTTGGAACAAACCTTTCATGATTGACTGGCTACATTGCGTAGGCAAAGCTCGATAATCATTTTGAACCATAGCCTTAAATAGTGCATCCAGAAAGTTGTAATCTACATAAGGTTTTTCAAAATTAGGTTCTGAAAACAAATTACATGTAATCTCTTTCTGTTCTTCTTTAGGCTTTAATTTCTCTTTTTCCAATTTCTTCTGATAGGCAAGAAGTTGTGTGTCATTCATCTTACCAATATTTTTATGAATATGATCCAGAACTTCTTTTTGCAAAGGCTGCAACTCTTTTTCTTGTGTTAATCCAGTGTACACCTGGCGTATATAAAAGTTTGTAGTGTTGTACATATTCTTAGCGTTATGACAAGATTCTTGAAAATAAGAATACATACGATGCCCTTTTTTAATCCAGATTTGAAGAGTTTTATAGTTTGACGGATTTTCCTTTTTCATTTTATTCACCTCCTTGTTAAGGATATTATAGTAAAAAAGGAACGTACGTTTCTTCTTTTTTCTTGAAAATAAAATATTTCTTTCGATTCACCTCACCACCTTCACTTACGTTTAGAGGTGGGAGTCCTCTCGAAAGGCATGATAGAAAGTTTTTCAAAAAAAGAGATCTTCGCAGACTGCGAAGATCTCTTCTACTATTTCTTATAAAGTTTCAGAAGTAGTTTTTGCTTGCATGTGAAGTGCTAAGTAGTCAGGGCCACCAGCTTTAGAGTCTGTACCAGACATGTTAAAGCCACCGAATGGTTGGTAACCTACGATTGCACCAGTACATCCACGGTTAAAGTATAAGTTACCCACATGGAATTCTTCACGTGCTTTTTCAATATGGTCACGGTTATTAGTAACAACAGCACCTGTTAAACCGTACTCTGTATTGTTTGCAATTGCTAGTGCATGATCAAAGTCTTTTGCTTTACAGAATGCTACTACTGGTCCGAAGATTTCTTCTTTCATTAAGCGAGCATCTTCTGCAACATCAGCAACGATTGTTGGTTGGATGAACCAGCCTTTAGAATCGTCTCCTTCGCCACCTGCTAAAATTCTACCTTCTTCTTTACCAATTGCAACATAGCTCATTACTTTATCGAATGCAGCTTGGTCATTAACAGGACCCATGTTTGTACCTAATACAGCTGGGTTAGCAACTGTTAATTCTTTCGTTAATTCAACAGCACGATTTAATACGTGATCGTATACATCTTCATGGATTACTGCACGAGAACATGCAGAACATTTTTGTCCTGAGAATCCGAATGCCGATGCAACGATAGATTTAGCTGCTAATTCAAGATCTGCTTCTTTATCAACAACGATTGTATCTTTACCACCCATTTCAGCGATAACGCGTTTTAACCAAATTTGGCCTGGGTTTACTTTCGCTGCGCGCTCATAAATACGGATACCTACATCACGAGATCCAGTGAAGCTCACGAAGCGTGTACGAGGGTGATCTACTAAGTAGTCACCAACTTCAGAACCATTACCTGGAACGAAGTTTACTACGCCAGCTGGTAAGCCAGCTTCTTCTAATACTTCCATGAATTTCGCTGCTACTACAGGAGTTGTACTAGCTGGTTTTAGTAATACTGTGTTCCCAGAAACTAAAGCAGCTGTTGTCATACCTGCCATAATTGCGAATGGGAAGTTCCAAGGAGAAATGATAACACCTACTCCTAATGGAATGTAAGAGAAACGATTATATTCAATTGGACGGCTTTCTACTGGAATACCGTCTTTTAATTTTAACATTTGACGACCATAATATTCCATAAAGTCGATTGCTTCTGCTGTATCAGCATCTGCCTCATTCCATGGTTTACCTGCTTCTTTTACAAGAATAGCAGAGAATTCATGTTTTCTGCGACGAACGATTGCTGCAGCACGGAATAAAATGTCTGCACGCATTTCTGGCTTTGATTTTCTCCAAGTTTGGAATGTTTCATCCGCTACTTGCATTGCTTTTTCAGCTAACTCACGGCTTGCTTTTGAAACGCGACCAACAAGTTCCTCTTTATTTGCAGGGTTTACAGAAACAATTTTGTCTTCTGTAGTGATTTTTTCTCCCCCAATAATTAATGGATAGTCTTGTCCAAGATAAGATTCTACTTTCTTTAAACCTTCTTCAAACGCTAATTTGTTAGCCTCCACTGAAAAATCTGTAAATGGCTCATGTTTGTATGCTACTACCATCCTTTTAGCCTCCCCTTAGAAAAACGTTTACATTTTACAACATTATTCTACACGATAATTTAGATTTATTCAAATATTCCTAGACTTATATTTTAAAAATTAATAAATTTTTAAAATATAATAAAAAAAACAGAGTTATACATACGTATAACTCTAAAAAATATGAGTATATTCCAAAATGTTTTTTCCAATCAATAAAATAGTTACTAATAAAAATAAAGTTCTTACATATCCAACACCTTTTTGAACTGCAAACTTTGATCCAAAATAAGCGCCAAAAATCATCGATAACCCCATAATAATACCGTATTCAAAATGAATTACGTCTAAAAATAAAAAAGTAATTAAAGATACGATATTACTAACAAAGTTCAAAAGTTTTCCAGATGCTGCCGCTTGAATAAAATCCAAACCAATTAATAAAAATGCAAAAATTAAAAAGGATCCTGTCCCTGGCCCAAAAAATCCATCGTAAAACCCTATCATTAAAATAACAAAGAAAAATATTAATGTTTTTCTTTTCGTCATCTTCTTATAGGTAGATACACTTCCCCAATCCTTTTTTGCAATAATATAAATAGCAATAAACACCAACATCACAAGCACTAACGGACGTAAAATATCCGGCGGAATAAACTTTACTACTAAAGCACCTGAGACCGCTCCTATAATAGTTAACGGGATTAACTTTCCTACAATTTTAAAATCGACCTTTCCTGATCGAATAAAATAAATTGCACTCGTAAACGTCCCCATCGTTGCCGCTAATTTATTTGTTGCAATTGCCGAAGCTGGTGGTAAACCAACAAACATAAGTGCAGGAAGCGAAATTAATCCTCCACCGCCAACAACTGAATCAATAAAAGCTGCTAAAAAGCCGAATGCAATTAATAAAATAATGACTTGAAAACTTAATTCGTCCATTTGCTTTACCCCTTACCCCCATTATTTATAACATTTTAAATTATAACAAAATTACTCAAGAAAAAAAGCCGTTCCATAAAGGAACAGCCCTCCTATTTAATCTAAAATTTTCACAAACGGTTCATCTTGCTTCGCTTCACGTATAATAATCGCTTCTGGGCTTTCTACAGATTTAATCGTTACTTGTACTTTCATATAATTCGGGAAGTATTCCATAACAAGCCCGGCTACATATTGTGTAAAACCAATTATTTCTGCTTTCCCATTAAACTGGACAGGAATATCAAGCTTTATTTCTCTTAATTCATCGTCTCTATACATACCAGTACCGATAACAGCTGTATAGTCGCCTTGGAAATAATCGCTTAGTTTTGCTTTAAAGTTCGATACTCTCGCAAGGTCTTCACGTTTATTATCTGTTTTCGCTTGTTCAGATGGGAACAAATAATATTTCTCATTAATTTGTTTCCAATCCTCAACCGTTTCACTGCCTTTTTCAACATTCGCATAAGAAACAAAGTTACCTGGCACGAGTGAAGCCTTTGGAGCCTGACGATAAATTGCAAATGTTATTGGAACATTTTTTGTGTCAGCTTTTTTTTCATGCATAAATTTTAAGACTTCTTGCGCCATTTTTTTCCCTTCAGCTAACATTTTTTCTTGCTCAATTTTAGCCTCACGCGGATAACCATGCTCTTCCTCGTAATAATGAACCGAATTCATTGCTAAACCAATTACAATTCCTTGGAGCTCATCTGTTTCGCCTTTTTTCACATAATAATCATGCTCTAAAATATTGGAAATATATATTGGATTTTTTTTATTTTTTGCCTCTAATGATTCAGATCCTCCACCTAACGCTGGATTTAACCCGATATTTGGGAATTTAACTGCATCTTTTTTTAATTTGTCCTCTAGTTCCTTTTGTTCAGCATCTGTACGCTTTCTTTTAACAAGCATCTGCAAATTTTGAGCATCTAGAGCACTTCCACCTTTAAAGAAATGATCTTTCGTACTAAAGGATTCTTTTGCAATACGCATTAATCCTGTTTCAAATTCATCTATATCAAGACGATTACTTACTCCTTGTACAACTAAACCACGTGCAGCTCCTGCTTGAAATGGAATAGTCGCCTTATAATATTCATCCGAAATAGAGTACTTCGGAACGATTGCTTGTTCTTTTGCTTTCCCAGATTTCTCAACCACTTTTTCATCTTTATCGGTACCTGCACTACAACCACTTACAAGTAGACCAAGGCTTAATACCGCTAATGCTATTTTTTTCATGGTAAGTTTGCACCTCTTACTTATTTAGCTCTTGTAAGAACCTCTCTTCATTCCAAACCTCAACATTATGCTTCTCAGCTTGTGCTAATTTCGAACCTGCTGCTTCACCTGCAACAACTAAATCCGTACTTTTACTAACACTTCCTGTTACTTTTCCACCTAATGCCTCAATCTTCTTCTTCGCTTCACTACGCCCCATAACTTCTAATTTACCTGTTAAAACGACAGTTTTTCCTGCGAAGTACGACTCAACATTTTGTAAATCAGCAATTTTTATACCTTTGTATGCCATATTCACGCCATACTCTTTAAATTGTTGTAATAACTCTAATACGTCTTCATTATCAAAATACGTCACGACGGATTGAGCCATTTTTTCACCAATCTCATTAATTGCTTTTAGTTCTTCTTCCGTTGCTTTCACAAGCGCATCCATCGTTTCGAAATGCTCTGCAAATGTACGTGCTGCTTTTGCTCCGACATGGCGGATACCAAGGCCAAATAATAATCGCTCTAATGAGTTTTCTTTAGAATTCTCAATTGCTTGCACTAAATTCGTTGCTGATTTTTCACCGAATCGTTCTAGCTGCAATAATTGCTCTTTCGTCAACGAATATAAATCAGCAAATGTACGAATATAATCCGCATCAAAGAGTTGTGTAATAACACGTTCTCCAAGTCCATCAATATTCATTGCATTTCTCGAAACGAAATGAATTAAACCTTCTCGAATTTGAGCTGGACAAGTTGGATTTATACACCGAAGTGCTACTTCTTCTTCTAAACGAACTAGTTCACTCTCACATGCTGGACAATGCGTTGGCATATGATATTCTTCTTCCTCACCAGTACGCTTATCGAAAATAACGTTCACAACTTCAGGAATAATATCCCCGGCCTTCTTCACTACAACATAGTCACCAATTCGAATGTCCTTTTCACGAATTAAATCTTCGTTATGTAAAGAAGCACGACGAACGATAGTACCAGCCACTCGCACTGGCTCTAGCTCTGCTGTCGGTGTTACAACCCCTGTACGACCAACACTTAATTCAATGCCTGTTAATCTTGTTACAACCTCTTCAGCCGGGAATTTATAAGCAATTGCCCATCTTGGACTCTTTGCTGTAGTTCCTAAACTTTCTTGAAGAGCAACATTATCTACTTTTATAACGATTCCATCAATCTCATAATCAAGATGCGGGCGTTTTTCTTGCCATTCTTCTACATAAGCTATAACTTCTTCGATTGTTTCACATGTACGACGATTTGGATTTGTTTTGAATCCAAGTTCACCTAAGAAATCAAGCGATTCACTATGTGATGGAATTGTTTTTTCTTCTACATTCGCAAGACCGTACACAAACATAGATAAGTTACGCTTCGCTGCAATTTTTGGATCAAGTTGGCGTATTGAACCTGCCGCCGCATTACGCGGATTCGCAAATACATCTTCACCATTTTGTTCTTTTTCTTCATTTAACTTAACGAATGAACGCTTCGGCATATAAGCTTCGCCTCGTGCTTCTAACGTTACTTCTTCATTTAAACGGAGCGGGATCGCTTTAATCGTTTTTAAATTTTGAGTAATATCTTCACCTGTTACACCATCACCACGTGTTGCCCCTTGAATGAAGCGTCCTTTTTCATAATGAAGTGAAACAGCAAGTCCGTCAATTTTTAATTCGCATATATATCTTACATTCGCATCATCAATTCCTTGGCGTACTCTTCGGTCGAAATCACGTAAATCTCCTTCGTTAAATGCATTTCCTAAACTTAACATCGGTGACTTATGTGTTACTTTTTCAAATATATCAAGAACAGTCCCCCCAACGCGAATGGAGGGAGAGTCTTCGCTCATAAACTCTGGATTCTCTGCTTCTAATTTTATAAGCTCCTGCATATTACGGTCATACTCCGCATCAGAAACAGAAGGATTGTCTAATACGTGATACTGATAGTTAAATGTATTTAACAAATCACGCAGTTCTTCTATACGTTGTTTTGCTATCTCTTTTGACATATCCTCATTCCTTTCCTATTGTTTCGTCACAGGTGCAAATTTTGCTAACAAACGTTTAACACCAATTGGGCTTGGGAACGCAATATCTAATTCTTTTGCATCACCTTCACCTTTTACACTGACAACCGTACCGACTCCCCATTTTTGGTGGGAAGCTTTATCTCCTACTGCCCAGCCGATTTGCTCGCCACCTGTCGTCTTAGCTGCAGGACTCGCGAAAGCTGAACGAGAGCGTGTTGTAGTTGTCATTGTCGTTCTGCTGCTACTAGCCGTTCTGCCTTTTGCACCAAACGAAGTTTCACGCTTCGGCGCTGTTTCATTTAACGATTCTACTAGCTCTGCCGGGATTTCTGTAATAAATCGCGATGCGGCATTCATACTTGTTCGACCAAATAAAGTACGCATTTGTGCATTGGATAAATATAACTCTTCTTCTGCACGAGTAATACCTACATAAGCAAGGCGACGCTCTTCTTGCATTTCATCTTCTTCCATTAGAGAACGAGTATGCGGGAATATTCCTTCCTCTAACCCTACAATAAAGACAACTGGGAACTCTAACCCTTTCGCTGAGTGCATCGTCATTAAAATAACTTCCTCACCAGCAGTTGGATCTTCATCGACACGATCAATATCAGCAACAAGCGCTAAGTCTGTTAAGAATGCAACAAGGCTCTTATCTTCGCTTTGAGATTCAAATGTTTGCGTAACAGATAAAAACTCATCTAAGTTCTCTAAACGACCTTCCGCTTCTAAAGTACGCTCGTTTTTCAACATATCGCGATAGCCTGTTTTTTCAATAACTTCTTCTACCAATTCCGTAACAGATAAATACTCTTGCATATTTACCCAGTTGTGTAATAAACCTGCGAATTCTTTTACTGCCTTTGTGATTTTTGCACTTACTCCAACATGCTCAATCTCATCGAATACAGCAGTTAATGAAATTCCATTTTGTACACCGTAATTAATAATTTTATCGATAGAAGTCGCACCAATTCCACGCTTTGGCATGTTAATAATACGTGCGAAACTAATCTCATCATCTGGATTCCCAATTAAACGTAAATACGCCAAAATGTCTTTAATCTCTTTACGATCGTAGAACTTTGTACCGCCGACAATCTTGTAAGGAATATTAGATTTCAGGAAAATCTCCTCGACCATACGAGACTGCGCATTTGTACGATATAACACTGCAAAATCAGTATATTTTCGTTTTCCCATTTGAATATCGTCACGAATTTTTTTCGCAACAAAATATGCTTCGTCTTTTTCCGTTGCAGCACGGTAATATGAGATTTTGCTTCCAACTTGATTGTCTGTCCATAATTTTTTCGGTTTACGGTTTGAATTTTTTTCAATAACAGCATTCGCTGCATTTAAAATATTTTGTGACGAACGATAGTTTTGTTCTAACAGAATAACTTGCGCATTCTCATAGTCTTTTTCAAATGACAAAATGTTAGAAATGTCAGCCCCGCGCCAGCGGTAAATAGACTGATCTGAGTCACCTACGACGCATAAATTTTTAAAACGTGCTGCTAAATGTTTAACAAGAAGGTACTGCGCCTTGTTCGTATCTTGATACTCATCCACGTGAATGTATTGGAACTTGCGCTGATAAAACTCTAGTACTTCTGGAACACGTTCAAATAACTGAATCGTTGTCATAATTAAATCATCAAAGTCTAATGAGTTATTTTTCAGAAGACGTTTTTGATATTCTGTATATACATCGCTCGTTAATTTTTCATATGGATCAGCGATTGTAATTTTTTTCGCATATTTATCTGCAGATAACAATTCATTTTTCGCATTACTAATACCCGCTAAAATAGAGCGCGGCTCAAATTTCTTCGGATCAATATTGCGCTCTTTCATGATTTTCTTCACAACCGTTAACTGATCGCCTGAATCTAAGATTGTAAAGTTACGATTAATACCAATACGATCGATATCACGTCGTAAAATACGTACACACATAGAGTGGAACGTAGAAATCCAAATATCTTCTGCTTCTGGCCCGACAAGTGTATCAATACGCTCGCGCATTTCACGAGCCGCTTTATTTGTAAAGGTAATAGCTAGTACATTCCATGGCGCTATACCTTTTTCACCAAGTAAATACGCAATACGATGTGTTAACACACGTGTTTTACCACTACCTGCACCTGCCATTAATAGAAGTGGTCCGTTCGTTGTTTGTACTGCTTTTTGTTGCTGCGGATTTAAACCATTTAATAACCTGTCTGTCTTACTCATATACGCCTGCACCTACTCTCCTTTTACTGCTTTAACCGTTTTTAACGCTGCTTTTATATCATCATAAATAATATTTCCAACAACTACTGTATCAGCATACTGCGCCATTTCTTTCGCTTGTTCTGCATTAGAAATACCGCCTCCGTAATACAACTTAGCTTGTTTTAATTCTGATTTTACATTTTTAACAAGTTCAACATCTCCATACGTACCGCTATATTCTAAATAAAATATCGGTAAACGTAATAGCTTGTCTGCTAAACGCGCGTATGCAATCACATCATCTTCTGTTACATCACATTTCGCATCTGTAAGCTGGGCTACTTTCGCTTCAGGATTTAAAACACAATACCCTTCCATGAAAATTTCGTCCCAATCCATAATATCCCCAAATTCTTTCAAAGCCTCATGATGAACGCCTGTTACCCATTCTACTTTTCGGCTATTTAAAACGCTTGGGATATAATAAAAATCAAATCCTGGTGTAATTGCTTCCACATCAGAAACCTCTAACACACAAGGAACTGCATATCTACGAATGCTAACTAGCATGTGCAGTACATTATCAATTGTCACTCCATCACTTCCGCCTACAATAACAGCATCTGTTCCAGACTCACAAATCATTTCTAAATGTTCGTCACTTAGCTCCTTATTTGGATCAAGCTTAAATACATGTTTCCACCCGGAAATATCGTACATGAAAACACCCTTTCTTTTCTCTATTTATATATTTCTGTTCAAAATAACAGTTTATTTTCATTAGGATTTTTTAACTTCATCTTAAATATTTGTTTAAAACGGAGAATTAAGTTTGGAATTCCCTCTTCCACATTTTTTCAAACTAGAGGATTTAATTTTGAACTTCCTTTTATGCATTCTTTCATTATAACAAAAAAAGCTACTTACACACACGCACATTCCAACATCTTTTTCAACGTCAAATGTTGGATTACATATCCCAAAAATCACACGGGATACTAATAAGAGAAATAGTATTATCTATTTCAACTTTCATAAAAAGGAGTGTTTTTCTAATGAAACAAAACATCGGTACAATAAATGCCCTAATTCGAATTACACTCGGACTTATCCTCTTCGGCTATAGTAGCGCTAAACTTGTACGCAAGCCGTGGTGCACTTGGTCTAACGTCTTGCTATGGATTGGTGCAATGAAAATTGCGGAGGGAATTGTTCGTTTCTGTCCTGTTGTTGAAATGTGGAAATTCGGAAAATACATGAATATGGGGGCATTTAAAATGCCTAGCATGAATTTTACTGAAAAGGGACATGCTAAAGAAGAAGTGAATCAAACTTCCAATCACGACAAACCACGGTCAAACGGAAGTTTTGACGCTTCTGACAAAGAGATTGAGTCAGCGATTGAAGATATAATCCTGGCAAAACCGCTTTGAATCATTTGTCACGATGCAAGATGCTCTCAAAGAGACTTAGCTGCTGCAGTGGGCGGTTAAGTCTTCTTTATTTTACCATAAAACAGAACGTACATTCTTGTTTTAAACCTTAAAATATACATAAGAGGTACCCAATCAATAAAATTCAGAAAATTAGGTGTAAACCCCTTGCTTAAAATGATATAAAAGTGATATCATTTTTATATCAGGAGGCGATCATATGAAAGAAAAACAAGTATTTTATGTTAATGGTTTTCTTGGGATTATTGGAATTTTGATTTTAGCCGCTATCGGTGTATTTTTCCTTATACAAGAAATTTTCATAGGAGCAGCATTAACTATTATTTTAGCCGCAGTTCTTGCTACAGGTATTGGTATTGTTCAACCAAACCAAGCGAAGGTCATTACATTTTTCGGTAATTACTTAGGAACAATTCGTCAAAATGGTTTATTTTTAACGATTCCGTTCGCATTCCGTCAAACTGTATCGTTACGTGTTGAAAACTTTAATAGTAAGAAATTAAAAGTAAATGATGTTGAGGGAAATCCAATTGAAATTGCAGCCGTTATCGTATATAAAGTTGTTGATTCTGCAAAAGCAATGTTCGGTGTTGAACATTACGATCGATTTGTAGAAATTCAAAGTGAAACAGCAATCCGCCACGTTGCAACAAAATATCCTTATGACAATTTCCAAGATGAAACTTGCATCACGTTACGCGGAAATACGGAAGAAATCTCTGAAGAATTAAAACGTGAATTAGAAGCGCGCCTTGAAATTGCTGGCGTAGAAGTATTAGAAACTCGTTTAACACATTTAGCTTACGCAACAGAAATTGCCCATGCAATGCTCCAACGTCAACAAGCAAAAGCAGTATTAGCTGCTAGAAAAGAGATTGTTGAAGGTGCTGTGAAGATGGCAAAAGATTCAATCCATATGTTAGATGAGGAAGGCGTACTGGAACTCGATGACGAGCGTAAAGCAAATATGGTGAACAATTTATTAGTTGCCATCGTTTCAGATAAAGGTGCGCAACCAGTTATTAATACAGGAAGCCTATACTAAAAGGTTGTAAATCATTATGGCTAAAAAGAAAAGCTTTCCATTACGTATTGATCCTGAATTACACGCTGTCATCGAAAAATGGGCGAATGATGAGTTTCGTAGCGTCAATGCACACATCGAATATTTGCTTCGAGAAATGGCAAAGCAAAAAGGAAAATTAAAAAAAGATAAAGATGCATAAAAAATCCCGCTGAGAAATCAGCGGGATTTTTACATATTAGCTCCTCGTCATCTCATGCCCAATTGCACGATATCCTATATCACTTCGGTAAAATAGACCATCACTCTCAATTTTGCCGATTTCTTTATACACCTTATCTTTCGCTTCTTGTAAAGTATTTGCCTTACAAGCCACAAATAGTACACGACCACCGTTTGTTACAAAGTCACCATGCTTCATCGCTGTACCTGAATGGAAAACAATTACACCTTGCAATGTGTCTAATCCGTTAATAATGTCACCTTTTTTATATACTTCTGGATATCCTTTCGAAGCAAGTACAACACCAATTACGGCTTCCTCTGACCATTGTAATGTTAACTCACTTTCATCTAATATAGCGTTACATACATCAACTAAATCATTTTCTAAGCGAGGTAATACTACTTCTGTTTCAGGATCGCCAAAGCGGGCATTAAATTCAATTACCTTTGGGCCATCATTTGTTAAAATAAGTCCCGCATATAAAATCCCTGTAAATGAACGTTTTTCTGCAATCATCGCTTTAGCAGTTGGATGTAATACCGTGTTTATCGCCTCTTGAACTGCTGATTCTGGAATTTGTGGTACTGGAGAGTACGCGCCCATTCCGCCTGTATTTGGACCTTTATCACCATCAAAAGCACGTTTATGATCTTGCGCAATTGCCATCGGATGCACAGTTGTCCCATTCACAAATGCCATTAATGAAAATTCTTGTCCATCTAAAAACTCTTCAATAACAACCTTCTTACTTGCTTCGCCGAACTTTACATCTTGTAGCATTTCTTTCACAGCCTGTAATGCCTCTTCAAGTGTCATTGCTACTGTTACACCTTTACCAGCAGCTAATCCATCTGCCTTAATAACAATCGGTGCACCAACTTTTTGAATGTATTGTACCGCTTCTTCATAATCTGTAAAAGTTTCATATGCCGCAGTTGGAATATCATACTTTTTCATCAATTCTTTCGTAAAAGCCTTACTACCTTCAATAACAGCAGCCGCCTTATTTGGACCAAATACACGAAGTCCCTCTTCTTTAAAACGATCAACAATTCCATTCATTAGTGGAATTTCTGGTCCAACGAAAGTTAACTCAACCTTATTCTCTTTGGCAAATAGAACTAATGCATCAAAATCATTTTCATCAATATCAACTGGTGTTGCAACATCGCGCATACCTTCATTACCCGGTGCTACATATACCTTTTCCACTTTTGCAGATTGTGCAAACTTCCAAGCTAAAGCATGCTCACGCCCACCGCGTCCGATTACTAAAACATTCATATTTCATCCCCCAATACTTAAATAAGTACAAACTAGAAGCTATGCTCCTAGTTTGTTTTCATATCAATAAAAGTTTAAAAAAGAGAATCAAGAACAACGACGACATGCGACAGTTATCTTGACCGGACCTTTTAAACATCCTCTACTAGTGTTTGAAATGACGTACGCCAGTGAAAACCATCGCAATCCCATACGCATCTGCCATCTTAATAGAATCTTCATCACGGATTGATCCGCCTGGCTGAATGATTGCCGTAATTCCTGCTTTTGCTGCTTCTTCTACTGTATCTGGCATTGGGAAGAAAGCATCAGATGCAAGTGCGCTACCTTGTGCTTTTTCGCCAGCTTGTGTAATTGCGATTTTTGCAGAACCTACACGGTTCATCTGTCCCGCGCCTACACCAACTGTCATGTTATCATTCGCTAAAACAATTGCATTTGATTTCACATGTTTTACAACTTTCCAAGCTAGTTTTAAATCTTTCCACTCTTGCTCTGACGGTTC
>NZ_JAKUFT010000069.1:0-25618 GCF_022663605.1 Bacillus cereus group sp. BfR-BA-01379 | reverse complement strand
CACGTAGACTTCACAGTAGAAGTAGAACGTTCTTTACGCGTACTTGATGGTGCGGTAGCAGTACTTGATGCACAATCTGGTGTAGAACCACAAACAGAAACTGTTTGGCGTCAGGCTACTACTTACGGCGTACCTCGTATCGTATTCGTTAACAAAATGGATAAAATCGGTGCGGATTTCTTATACTCTGTAGGAACAATCCACGATCGTTTACAAGCAAACGCACACCCAATTCAGTTACCAATCGGTGCTGAAGATGAGTTCAATGGTATCATTGACCTTGTTGAAGAATGTGCTTACATGTACGGTAACGATTTAGGAACAGACATTCAACGTGTTGAAATTCCTGAAGAGCACAAAGAATTAGCTGAAGAATACCGTGGAAAACTTATTGAAGCGGTAGCTGAGCTTGATGAAGAAATGATGATGAAGTACCTAGAAGGTGAAGAAATCACTGTAGAAGAGCTTAAAGCTGGTATCCGTAAGGCTACAACTTCTGTAGAATTCTTCCCAGTAATCTGTGGTTCTGCATTCAAAAACAAAGGTGTTCAAATTCTGTTAGACGCAGTTATCGACTACCTACCATCTCCATTAGATGTACCTGCTATTAAAGGTACTCTTCCGGATACAGATGAAGAAATCGAACGTAAGTCTAGCGATGAAGAACCATTCGCAGCTTTAGCATTCAAAATCATGACTGACCCTTATGTTGGTAAGTTAACGTTCTTCCGTGTGTACTCTGGTGTGTTAAACTCTGGATCATACGTGAAAAACTCAACTAAAGGTAAGCGTGAGCGTGTAGGTCGTATCCTACAAATGCACGCTAACAGCCGTGAAGAGATTTCAACAGTTTACGCTGGTGATATCGCTGCTGCTGTAGGTTTAAAAGATACTACTACTGGTGATACTCTTTGTGACGAGAAGAGCCTTGTTATCCTTGAGTCTATGGAATTCCCAGAGCCAGTTATCTCTGTAGCTATCGAACCAAAATCTAAAGCTGACCAAGATAAAATGGGTACAGCATTATCTAAGCTTTCTGAAGAAGATCCAACATTCCGTGCTCACACTGACCAAGAAACTGGCCAAACTATCATCGCTGGTATGGGTGAACTTCACCTTGATATCATCGTTGACCGTATGCGTCGTGAATTCAAAGTCGAAGCAAACGTTGGTGCTCCTCAGGTAGCATACCGTGAAACTTTCCGCGCTGCTGCGAAAGTTGAAGGTAAGTTCGCTCGTCAATCTGGTGGACGTGGACAATTCGGTCACGTTTGGATTGAGTTTGCGCCTAACGAAGAAGGTAAAGGATTTGAATTCGAAAACAAAATCGTCGGCGGTGTAGTTCCACGTGAATACATCCCAGCTGTTGGAGCGGGTCTTGAAGACTCACTTAAAAATGGTGTACTAGCTGGTTACCCACTAGTTGACATTAAAGCAGCATTAGTTGACGGTTCTTACCATGATGTCGATTCATCTGAGATGGCGTTCAAAATCGCTGCATCTATGGCACTTAAAGCTGCGGTTTCTAAATGTAACCCAGTAATTCTTGAGCCAATGATGAAAGTTGAAGTTGTAATTCCTGAAGAATACATGGGAGACATCATGGGTGACGTAACGTCTCGTCGTGGACGTGTAGAAGGTATGGAAGCTCGCGGTAACGCACAAGTTGTTCGCGCTATGGTTCCACTTTCTGAAATGTTCGGTTATGCGACAGCATTACGTTCTAACACTCAAGGACGCGGAACATTCTCAATGACATTTGATCATTATGAAGAAGTACCGAAGTCTGTTTCTGAAGAAATTATCAAAAAAAATAAAGGTGAATAATTGATTTTTATCGATTCTTCACGTATAACTACTTATGTAAGCTTAGAAAGTGGGACGCAAGTTTCACTTTCTAGCCTAAATATAAAATAACCTATATAAACTAAGGAGGAATTTAGAATGGCTAAAGCTAAATTCGAACGTTCTAAACCCCATGTTAACATCGGTACAATCGGCCACGTTGACCATGGTAAAACTACATTAACTGCTGCGATCACTACAGTTCTTGCAAAAGCTGGTGGTGCTGAAGCACGCGGATACGATCAAATCGACGCTGCTCCAGAAGAAAGAGAGCGCGGAATCACAATCTCAACTGCACACGTTGAGTACGAAACTGAAACTCGTCACTATGCACACGTTGACTGCCCAGGTCACGCTGACTATGTTAAAAACATGATCACTGGTGCTGCTCAAATGGACGGCGGTATCTTAGTAGTATCTGCTGCTGATGGCCCAATGCCTCAAACACGTGAGCACATCCTTCTTTCTCGTCAAGTAGGTGTTCCTTACATCGTTGTATTCTTAAACAAATGCGACATGGTAGACGACGAAGAATTATTAGAATTAGTAGAAATGGAAGTTCGCGACCTATTATCTGAATACGGATTCCCAGGCGACGACATTCCTGTAATCAAAGGTTCTGCTCTTAAAGCTCTTCAAGGAGAAGCTGATTGGGAAGCAAAAATCATTGAATTAATGACTGAAGTTGATGCTTACATCCCAACTCCAGAACGTGAAACTGACAAACCATTCTTAATGCCTATCGAGGATGTATTCTCTATCACAGGTCGTGGTACAGTTGCAACTGGTCGTGTAGAGCGCGGAATCGTTAAAGTTGGTGACGTAGTAGAAATCATCGGTCTTGCTGAAGAAAATGCTTCTACAACTGTAACTGGTGTAGAGATGTTCCGTAAACTTCTTGACCAAGCTCAAGCTGGAGACAACATCGGTGCATTACTTCGTGGGGTTGCTCGTGAAGACATCCAACGTGGACAAGTTCTTGCTAAAACTGGCTCTGTAAAAGCTCACGCTAAATTCAAAGCTGAAGTTTTCGTATTATCTAAAGAAGAAGGTGGACGTCACACTCCATTCTTCGCTAACTACCGTCCTCAGTTCTACTTCCGTACAACTGACGTAACTGGTATCATCCAATTACCAGAAGGTACTGAAATGGTAATGCCTGGTGACAACATCGAAATGACTATCGAACTTATCGCTCCAATCGCTATCGAAGAGGGAACTAAATTCTCTATTCGTGAAGGTGGACGTACAGTAGGTTACGGTGTAGTTGCTACTATCGTTGAGTAATCTTAACTGATATAAAAAAACCCAAGGGATTTCCCCTTGGGTTTTTTGTTTGTATTTATATAATGAATGAAATGATTTTTTTATATTTTGACGAGTTTCTTCTATAGTAATACAAAAATAATAAAACTAAAATCCAGAAACTGTAAAACGAATTCTGTGAGATGAAAACTTGAAATTCTTTAAAGTGCCATGTATAATAGCAAAAGTAGAGAAAAGCAGATGCAAACAAAAAGATGCTTGCATCTAGACGAATAACATTGTATAATAGACAATGTTGGTCTTTGACTGCGATGAAGTGGAAGGTTGCTGACACACCCGGCCGCTTTGCCATGGCATGGTGTGGGGAAATTTCCATGGAGAAGGTCTATTTTAGAAATAGGCGAACGAAGGAGGGAAAATAATGGCAAAAGAAAAAATTCGTATCCGTTTAAAAGCTTATGATCACCGTATTCTTGATCAATCAGCTGAGAAAATTGTAGAAACAGCTAAGCGTTCTGGGGCAACAGTTTCTGGTCCGATCCCATTACCAACTGAGAAGACTATTTACACAATTCTTCGTGCTGTTCATAAGTACAAAGATTCTCGTGAGCAATTCGAAATGCGCACACACAAACGTTTAATCGATATCGTGAGTCCTACTCCACAAACAGTAGATTCATTAATGCGTTTAGACTTACCGTCTGGTGTAGATATCGAAATCAAACTATAATTCATATAACTTAAAAATGTAGGAGGTGTAACTCATGACCAAAGGAATCTTAGGAAGAAAGATCGGTATGACTCAAGTATTTGCTGAGAACGGTGAGTTAATCCCAGTAACAGTTATCGCTGCTAATCCAAACGTTGTTCTTCAAAAGAAAACAACTGAAACTGATGGCTACAATGCAATCCAGTTAGGATTTGAAGATAAACGTGAAAAGTTAACTAACAAACCTGAACAAGGCCACACTGCTAAAGCATCTACAACTCCTAAGCGCTTCATTCGCGAAATCCGCGATGCAGACGTGGACGGATTAGAGGTTGGTCAAGAGGTAAAAGTTGAAGTTTTCGCTGCAGGTGAAATCGTTGACGTAACAGGAATTTCTAAAGGTAAAGGTTTCCAAGGTGTTATCAAACGCCACGGACAATCTCGCGGACCTATGTCTCATGGTTCTCGCTATCACCGTCGTCCAGGTTCAATGGGCCCAGTTGCTCCGAACCGTGTATTCAAAGGCAAAAAACTTGCTGGACGTATGGGTGGAGACCAAGTTACTATCCAAAACTTAGAAATCGTTCAAGTTGACACTGAGCGCAACTTATTACTAGTAAAAGGTAACGTTCCAGGTGCTAAGAAATCTCTTGTAGTTGTTCAAGGCGCTGTGAAGGTTAGCAAATAATTCACATAGGAAGGAGGAATTCCAATGCCAAAAGTTACTGTATATAACCAAACTGGTTCACAGGTTGGTGAAATCGAATTAGCTGAAGCTATTTTCGGTATCGAACCAAATGAAGCTGTACTTTTCGAAGCTGTAATGATGCAACGTGCATCTTTACGTCAAGGTACACACAAAGTAAAAACTCGTTCTGAAGTTCGTGGTGGTGGTCGTAAACCATGGCGTCAAAAAGGAACTGGACGTGCTCGTCAAGGGTCTATCCGCTCTCCTCAATGGCGTGGTGGTGGTACGGTATTCGGACCTACACCAAGAAGCTATGCGTACAAACTTCCTAAGAAGGTTCGTCGTTTAGCAATCAAATCTGCATTAGCTACTAAAGTAGTTGAGAACAACATTGTAGTTCTTGAAGACCTAGTGTTAAATGCACCAAAAACAAAAGACATGCTAGCAGTACTTAAAGGATTAACTGTTGAGAAGAAAGCTCTTATCGTAACTGCTGATGCAAACGAATCTGTAGAGTTATCTGCTCGCAATATCCCTGGAGTAACAGTAATCACTGCTGATGGCGTAAACGTTTTAGACGTGCTTCATCATGATAAGCTAATCATGACAAAAGCGGCAGTGGAAAAAGTAGAGGAGGTGCTTGCATAATGAGAGATCCTCGTGATATCATTAAGCGCCCAGTTATCACTGAACGTTCTATGGAAATGATGGCTGAAAAAAAATACACGTTCGATGTGGACGTTAAATCTAATAAAACAGAAGTTAAAGATGCTCTTGAAGCGATCTTTGGTGTTAAAGTAGAAAAAGTGAACATCATGAACTACAAGCCGAAAGCAAAACGCGTTGGTCGTCACGCTGGTTTTACTAGCCGTCGTCGTAAAGCAATCGTTAAGCTAACTGCTGACAGCAAAGAAATCGAAATCTTCCAAGGCGTTTAATTCTTACTAAAGAAGGAGGGAAATTGAGATGGGAATTAAAAAGTATAATCCAACTACTAACGGTCGTCGTAATATGACTACGAATGATTTCGCTGAAATCACGACTGACAGACCAGAAAAGTCATTACTTGCTCCTTTAAGCAAGAAGGCTGGTCGTAATAACCAAGGTAAAATTACTGTACGTCATCAAGGTGGCGGACATAAGCGTCAATACCGTATCATCGACTTTAAGCGTAACAAAGATGGAATTCCAGGACGCGTTGCTACGATCGAATACGATCCAAACCGCTCTGCGAATATCGCATTAATTAACTACGTTGACGGTGAAAAACGTTACATTCTTGCTCCTAAGAACTTAGAAGTAGGTATGGAAGTTATGTCTGGCCCAGAAGCTGACATCAAAATCGGTAACGCATTACCATTAATCAACATTCCAGTAGGTACTGTTGTTCATAACATCGAGCTTAAGCCTGGTCGTGGCGGACAATTAGTTCGTTCTGCTGGTACATCTGCTCAAGTACTTGGTAAAGAAGGTAAATACGTACTTGTACGTTTAACTTCTGGTGAAGTACGTCTTGTATTATCTGCTTGTCGCGCTTCAATCGGTCAAGTAGGTAACGAACAACACGAACTTATCAAGATCGGTAAAGCAGGTCGCTCTCGCTGGTTAGGTAAACGCCCAACAGTTCGTGGTTCTGTAATGAACCCAGTTGATCACCCACACGGTGGTGGTGAAGGACGTTCTCCAATCGGACGTAAGTCTCCAATGTCTCCATGGGGTAAACCAACTCTTGGATTCAAGACTCGTAAGAAAAACAAAGCGTCTGACAAATTCATCGTTCGTCGTCGCAAAAAATAATGGGATTGTAGTACGGTTCATTTCTAGAACCGTACGCCAATCACGAAGGGAGGCACCAAAATGGCTCGTAGCTTAAAAAAAGGACCATTTGTCGATGATCACTTAATGAGCAAAATGGAAAAATTAGTTGCATCTGAGCAAAAACAAGTTGTTAAAACTTGGTCTCGCCGTTCAACAATCTTCCCTCAGTTCATCGGACACACAATCGCTGTATATGATGGTCGTAAACACGTACCTGTGTACATCACTGAGGATATGGTTGGCCATAAGTTAGGTGAATTCGCACCAACTCGTACGTATAAAGGTCACCTTGCTGACGATAAGAAAACTAGAAGATAATGAGAGGAGGCACTTCAATGCAAGCTAAAGCAGTAGCGAGAACAGTTCGTATTGCTCCTCGTAAAGTTCGTTTAGTAGTAGACTTAATCCGAGGTAAGCAAGTGGGTGAAGCGATTGCTATCCTTAACCACACACCAAAAACTGCTTCTCCAGTTGTAGAGAAAGTTTTAAAATCTGCAATCGCAAATGCAGAGCACAATTATGAGATGGATATTAACAACCTAGTTGTTGAAAAAGTTTTCGTTGACGAAGGTCCAACGTTGAAACGTTTCCGTCCACGTGCAATGGGTCGTGCAAGCCAAATTAACAAACGCACAAGCCACATCACAGTTGTGGTATCAGAAAAGAAGGAGGGATAATCGATGGGTCAAAAGGTTAATCCAATTGGTCTTCGTGTCGGCGTTATCCGTGACTGGGAATCTCGTTGGTTCGCAGAGAAAGATTATGCTACATTATTACATGAAGACATCAAAATCCGTGAGTACATTACTGTACGCTTAAAAGATTCTGCTGTTGCTAAAGTAGAAATCGAACGTGCAGCAAATCGTGTAAATGTTACAATTCACACTGCAAAACCTGGTATGGTAATTGGTAAAGGTGGTACTGAAGTTGAAGCACTTCGTAAAGCTCTTAACCAATTAACAGGCAAGCGTGTACACATCAACATTTTAGAAGTTAAGAGAGCTGATCTTAACGCTAAATTAGTAGGCGAAAACATTGCTCGTCAATTAGAAAACCGTGTATCATTCCGTCGTGCACAAAAGCAAGTTATTCAACGTGCTATGCGTGCAGGTGCTAAAGGTATTAAAACACAGGTTTCTGGTCGTCTTGGCGGAGCTGATATCGCTCGTGCAGAATCTTACAGTGAAGGAACTGTTCCACTTCATACACTTCGCGCTGATATTGACTATGCAGCAGTTGAAGCTGATACAACATACGGTAAATTAGGCGTAAAAGTATGGATCTACCGTGGAGAAGTCCTTCCTACAAAAAAGAAAGCTTCTGAGGAAGGAGGAAAATAATATGTTAATGCCAAAACGCGTAAAATATCGTAGAGAGCATCGTGGTAAAATGCGTGGTCGTGCAAAAGGTGGAACTGAAATTGCTTTCGGTGAATTCGGTTTACAAGCACAAGCTGCTTCATGGATTACAAACCGTCAAATCGAAGCTGCTCGTCGTGCAATGACTCGTTACATGAAACGTGGCGGTAAAGTATGGATTAAAATTTTCCCTTCTAAACCTTACACTGCAAAACCTCTAGAAGTACGTATGGGTTCCGGTAAAGGGGCACCAGAAGGCTGGGTAGCAGTAGTAAAACCTGGGAAAATTATGTTCGAAATCGCGGGTGTATCTGAAGAGGTAGCACGCGAAGCATTACGTCTTGCAGCTCACAAGTTACCTGTGAAATGTAAATTCGTAAAACGTGAAGAAAATGGTGGTGAATCTAATGAAAACTAATGATATTCGTGAATTAACCACTGCCGAAATCGAAACAAAAGTTAAAGCTTTAAAGGAAGAATTGTTCAATCTTCGCTTCCAACTTGCTACAGGACAATTAGAGAATCCAACTCGCATTCGTGAAGTGCGTAAAGCAATTGCTCGTATGAAAACTGTAGTTCGTGAAAGAGAGATCGGAATTAATCGATAAATTGAGGGGAGGTTTGCATAGTGAGCGAACGTAACCAACGCAAAGTTTATACTGGTCGTGTTGTGTCTGACAAAATGGACAAAACGATTACAGTTTTAGTTGAAACTTACAAAACTCATTCCTTGTACGGAAAGCGTGTTAAGTATTCTAAGAAGTACAAAGCCCATGATGAGCAAAACCAAGCGAAACTTGGCGATATCGTTAAAATCATGGAAACTCGCCCGCTTTCTGCTACTAAGCGTTTCCGTTTAGTTGAAATCGTTGAAGAAGCGGTTATTATCTAAATAGATGAATCGGAATTTTTAGTCCGAAGGGAGGTTTCATAAGATGATCCAACAAGAATCTCGTTTGAAAGTTGCTGACAACTCTGGTGCACGTGAACTTTTAACAATTAAAGTATTAGGCGGCTCTGGTCGTAAATATGCTAACATCGGTGATATTATCGTTGCTACGGTAAAACAAGCAACACCAGGTGGCGTTGTTAAAAAAGGTGACGTTGTTAAAGCAGTAGTAGTACGTACGAAGAGCGGAGCTCGTCGTCCGGACGGTTCTTACATCAAATTTGATGAAAACGCAGCGGTTATCATTAAAGACGATAAGAGCCCACGTGGTACTCGTATCTTCGGACCAGTAGCTCGTGAATTACGTGATAGCAACTTCATGAAGATCGTTTCTTTAGCTCCAGAAGTTCTATAATTTAAGGTATTGCCTTGCTAAGGAGGTGCAGAATTAAGATGCATGTAAAAAAAGGTGATAAAGTACAGGTAATCACTGGTAAAGACAAAGGAAAACAAGGCGTTATCCTTGTGGCTTTCCCAAAGCAAAACCGTGTTATCGTTGAGGGTGTTAACATCGTTAAAAAACACTCTAAGCCATCTCAATTAAATCCACAAGGTGGAATTATTACTAAAGAAGCACCTATTCACGTTTCTAACGTTATGGTTTTAGATCCTAAAACAGGTGAACCTACTCGCGTAGGCTTCAAAGTAGAAGATGGTAAAAAAGTTCGTATTGCAAAAAAATCTGGTGAATTATTAGATAAATAATTTTCTTAAGAAAGGAGGTCACTTCATTGAATCGCCTTAAAGAGAAGTTCCAAAAGGAAATTACTCCTGCTCTAGTGAGCAAGTTTAACTATAAATCTGTGATGGAAGTACCGAAAATCGAAAAGATCGTAATCAACACTGGTGTTGGTGACGCGGTATCTAACTCAAAAGCTTTAGACAATGCAGTAGAAGAATTAACACAAATCGCAGGTCAAAAGCCTGTTGTAACTCGTGCTAAAAAATCAATCGCTGGTTTCCGTCTTCGTGAAGGTATGCCAATCGGTGCGAAAGTAACTTTACGCGGCGAGCAAATGTATGAGTTCTTCGACAAATTAGTATCAGTTTCTTTACCACGTGTACGTGATTTCCGTGGTGTTTCTAAGAAATCATTCGATGGTCGTGGGAACTACACATTAGGTGTTAAAGAGCAACTTATCTTCCCTGAGATCGATTATGATAAAGTAAGCAAAGTCCGCGGTATGGACATCGTAATCGTTACTACAGCGAAAACTGATGAAGAAGCTCGTGAACTTTTAACACAATTCGGTATGCCATTCCAAAAATAATGGAAGCCAACGCTAAGTAGAGGAGGCGAAAACGTGGCTAAAAAATCTATGATAGCGAAACAAAAGCGTACTCCTAAGTTTAAAGTACAAGAGTATACACGTTGCGAACGCTGCGGTCGTCCGCATTCTGTATACCGCAAATTTAAGCTTTGCCGTATTTGTTTCCGTGAACTTGCATATAAAGGTCAAATTCCTGGTGTTAAAAAAGCTAGTTGGTAAAACCCACAAATGGGAAGGAGGTAAAACACATGGTGATGACAGATCCAATTGCAGACATGCTTACTCGCATCCGTAATGCGAACATGGTACGTCATGAGAAATTAGAGGTTCCTGCTTCTAAAATCAAAAAAGAGATCGCTGAACTTTTAAAACGTGAAGGTTTCATTCGTGATGTAGAATACATCGAGGATAACAAACAAGGTATCCTTCGTATTTTCCTGAAATATGGTGCAAACAATGAACGTGTAATCACTGGATTAAAACGTATCAGTAAACCTGGCTTACGCGTTTACGCTAAAGCTGATGAAGTACCACGTGTACTTAACGGATTAGGTATCGCTCTTGTTTCTACATCTAAGGGAGTAATGACAGACAAAGACGCTCGTCAATTACAAACTGGTGGAGAAGTAGTAGCATACGTTTGGTAATATATATTTAAAACGAACGGAGGTGTGACCACATGTCTCGTATTGGTAAAAAGATTCTTGAAATCCCTGCAGGTGTTACTATTACAGTTGCAGAAGACAATACTGTAACAGTAAAAGGCCCTAAAGGTGAATTAACTCGTACTTTCAATGCTGATATGCTTATCAAAATTGAAGAGAATACATTAACAGTTGAGCGTCCATCTGAACAGAAGGACCACCGTGCATTACACGGTACAACTCGTGCTTTAATCGGAAACATGGTTGAAGGTGTAACTGCAGGTTTCGCACGCGGACTTGAATTAGTCGGTGTAGGTTACCGTGCTCAAAAACAAGGTGATAAACTTGTATTAAGCGTAGGTTATTCTCATCCAGTAGAAATGACTCCGGAAGCAGGTATTGAAGTTGAAGTACCTGCACCAACTAAAATCGTAATCAAAGGTATCGACAAGCAACGTGTTGGCGAATTTGCTGCTAACATCCGTGCTGTACGTGCTCCTGAGCCATATAAAGGTAAAGGTATTCGTTACGAAGGCGAAGTTGTTCGTCGTAAAGAAGGTAAAACTGCTAAGTAAACCCGTTAGGTGAGAGAAAGGAGTGACAAGAAAATGATCACTAAAGCTGATAAAAATGCGACTCGTAAGAAAAGACATGCACGTGTACGTGCTAAACTTACTGGTACTGCAGAGCGTCCACGTTTAAACGTGTTCCGTTCTAACCAACATATTTACGCTCAAGTTATTGATGATGTGAATGGTGTAACGTTAGTAAGTGCATCTACTCTTGATAAAGACCTTGCTCTTAACGGTACTAGCAATACTGAAGCTGCTACGAAAGTAGGAGAATCAGTTGCTAAGCGTGCTGTAGAGAAAGGCGTTAAAGAAGTAGTATTCGATCGCGGTGGTTACTTATACCATGGCCGTGTTAAAGCTCTAGCTGAAGCTGCTCGTGAGGCTGGATTACAATTTTAATGGTCAAAGGAGGGAAAATTGATGCATCGCATTGACCCAAGTAAATTAGAACTTGAAGAACGTGTAGTTACGATAAATCGTGTCGCGAAAGTTGTTAAGGGTGGTCGTCGTTTCCGCTTTGCTGCACTAGTTGTAGTTGGCGATAAAAACGGTCATGTTGGATTCGGTACTGGTAAAGCACAAGAGGTACCAGACGCAATCCGCAAAGCTATCGAAGACGCTAAGAAAAACTTAATCGCTGTACCATTAGTTGGTACAACAATTCCACACACAATCAACGGTCACTTTGGAGCTGGTGAAGTATTCTTAAAACCTGCTGCTGAAGGTACTGGTGTTATTGCTGGTGGACCTGTTCGTGCGGTACTTGAATTAGCTGGTGTACAAGATATTCTTTCGAAATCTCTTGGTTCTAACACACCAATCAACATGATTCGCGCTACTGTGAACGGATTAAGCGAACTTAAGCGCGCTGAAGATGTTGCAAAATTACGCGGTAAATCTGTAGAAGAGCTACTAGGTTAAGGAGGGAAAACAAATGGCGAAAAAGTTAGAAATTACCCTCACTCGTAGTGTAATTGGTCGTCCACAAGATCAACGTGCGACGGTAGAAGCTTTAGGTCTTAAAAAGTTGAATTCAACTGTAGTTAAGGAAGAAACTCCTGCTATTCTTGGTATGATCAACAAAGTTTCTCACCTTATAACTGTAAAAGAAGCTTAAGGATAACTCATTAATATAAGGAGGTGCCTGGGAATGAAACTTCATGAATTAAAACCTGCAGAAGGTTCTCGTAAAGTACGTAACCGTGTCGGTCGTGGTATCGGTTCTGGTAACGGTAAAACTGCTGGTAAAGGTCATAAAGGACAAAACGCACGTTCTGGTGGCGGTGTTCGTCTTGGCTTCGAAGGTGGTCAAACTCCATTATTCCGTCGTTTACCAAAACGCGGCTTCACAAACATTAACCGTAAAGAGTTTGCTATTGTAAACTTAACAACGTTAAATCGTTTTGAAGATGGTACAGAAGTAACACCTGAATTATTGCTGGAAACTGGCGTTATCAGCAAGTTAAACGACGGTGTTAAAATTCTTGCAAGCGGCGCAGTAGAGAAAAAACTAACTGTTAAAGCGCACAAGTTCTCTTCAAGTGCTAAAGAAGCAATTGAAGCAGCTGGCGGATCAGTTGAGGTGATCTAATGTTTCGTACAATCTCCAACTTTATGCGCGTTGCTGAGATAAGACGTAAAATATTATTCACTTTAGCGATGTTAATCGTATTCAGGATTGGCACGTTTATCCCAGTGCCATTTACAAATGGAGACGTACTGAAAGCACAAGATCAATTAAATGCCTTAGGTATCCTAAATACATTTGGCGGTGGCGCCTTGAAAAACTTCTCCATCTTCGCGATGGGAATCATGCCGTATATTACAGCATCCATCATCGTGCAATTATTGCAGATGGATGTTGTTCCTAAATTTTCGGAATGGTCGAAGCAAGGTGAAATGGGCCGTCGTAAACTAACGCAATTTACGCGTTACTTTACAATTGTTCTTGCGTTTATTCAGGGGTTTGGTATGTCAATCGGTTTTAACGGTATGGTAGGTGGGCAATTAATTTTGAATCCTGGTTGGAGCACTTATTTATACATTGCTACGGTACTGACTGCTGGTACTGCATTTTTAATGTGGTTAGGCGAACAGATTACATCTAAAGGTGTAGGTAATGGTATTTCCATCCTTATCTTTGGAGGTATTGCCGCAGCGATCCCAAGTGTTATATCTCAAGTGTATCAACAACAGTTTCAAAATATCGGAGATCAATTGTTCATGAGTATCGTTAAAGTTGCATTGATCTTACTAGCTGTGCTAGCAGTTATTGTTGGTGTTATTTTCATTCAACAGGCTGTTAGAAAGATCCCAATTCAATATGCGAAGCGTGTAACAGGAGGGAATGGGAATCATGCTGGAGCACAAAACACACATTTACCGCTTAAGGTAAATAGTGCGGGTGTTATTCCAGTCATTTTTGCTGTTTCATTCTTAATTACGCCTCCAACTATTGCACAGTTCTTCCCGAATCATGATGTATCGCAGTGGATCATTGCAAACTTTAACTATTCTCACCCAGTGGGAATGATCATATATGTTGCGCTCATTGTAGCCTTCACATATTTCTATGCGTTTGTTCAGGTTAATCCAGAGCAAATGTCAGAGAATCTAAACAAACAAGGTGGATATGTTCCAGGTATTCGTCCGGGTAAGAATACGGAACAATATCTAACAAAAATCTTGTATCGTTTGACCTTTGTAGGATCAATTTTCCTAGCAGCGATTGCAATCTTACCAGTTATCTTTACGAAACTGGGAAATCTTCCTCCATCTGCACAGATTGGTGGAACGAGTATGTTAATCGTTGTCGGCGTTGCTTTAGAAACAATGAAGCAGCTAGAAAGCCAACTGGTAAAACGCCATTACAAAGGGTTTATCAAGCAGTGAGTAAGTGGGAAGAATTGTCTTCCCTACATGCTCATGTACTCTGAGGGGGAACAAGGATGAACTTAATTTTAATGGGGCTTCCTGGTGCTGGTAAAGGTACACAAGCCGAACAGATTGTTGCCAAGTATAACATCCCTCACATTTCAACAGGAGATATGTTCCGTGCAGCTATGAAGGCTGAAACTGAAATGGGTTTACAAGCAAAATCTTTTATTGATAAAGGTGCACTTGTTCCAGATGAAGTTACAATCGGAATCGTTCGTGAACGTTTAAGTCAAGAAGACTGCGTAAGAGGTTTCTTACTAGACGGTTTCCCACGAACTGTTGCACAAGCATCAGCTCTTGAAGAGATTATGAAAGATCTTGGCAAAAAAATCGACTATGTTTTAAACATTAATGTGGATTCAGGGTTGTTATTAAAACGCCTTACAGGCCGTCGCATTTGTAAAGAGTGCGGTGCGACTTACCACTTAGAATTCAATGCGCCAGCAAAAGCTGACGTGTGCGATAAATGTGGTGGCGAATTATATCAACGCTCTGATGACAATGAAGAAACTGTAGCAAATCGTTTAGATGTAAATATTAAGCAAACAAAACCTTTGCTTGATTTCTACGAGGAGCTTGGTTACCTACAAAGCATTAATGGTGAGCAAGATATCAATAAAGTATTTGCTGATATCGATGTTCTCATCGGAGGCTTAGCGTAATGATAATCTGCAAAACTCCTCGCGAGATAGAAATCATGCGAGAAGCTGGCAGGATCGTTGCTTTAACTCATCAAGAGTTGAAACAGCACATTACTCCAGGAATTACAACGAAAGAGCTCGATCAAATAGCGGAAAAGACGATTCAAAAATATGGTGCTACGCCATCTTTTAAAGGATACAACGGATTTCCGGGGAGCATTTGTGCTTCTGTAAATGAAGAGCTTGTACACGGAATTCCAGGGAAGCGCAAGCTCAAAGAGGGCGATATCATCAGTATCGATATTGGTGCGAAATACAATGGGTACCATGGCGATTCTGCATGGACGTATCCAGTTGGAAGCATTTCTGAATCTGTTCAAAAGCTACTTGATGTCACAGAAAAATCGTTGTATCTTGGTCTAGAACAAGTAAAACCAGGCGAAAGATTATCAAATATCTCACATGCGGTTCAAACCCATGCTGAAGAGAATGGGTTCTCGATCGTTAGGGAGTATGTTGGTCACGGAATCGGGCAAGACTTACATGAGGACCCTCAAATCCCGCACTATGGTCCACCAAATAGAGGCCCTAGATTAAAGCCGGGAATGGTCATCTGTGTTGAGCCGATGGTGAATCAAGGAAGACGATATGTAAAAACACTATCTGATGACTGGACAGTGGTAACGGTAGATGGTAAATGGTGTGCCCATTTTGAGCACACGATTGCTCTTACAGAAGCAGGATACGAAATCCTTACCACTTTATAAGTAGCTGGCTCTCCGGGATTTCAGAGCAGTGTAAAATGTTACTGATTTGAAGAAGGGAGAACTATTGAATGGCTAAAGATGATGTAATTGAAGTCGAAGGTACCGTTCTTGAAACGTTGCCAAATGCTATGTTCAAAGTAGAATTAGAGAATGGGCATGTCGTATTGGCTCACGTTTCTGGTAAAATCCGTATGAACTTCATTCGTATTTTACCAGGAGACAAAGTTACGGTAGAATTATCTCCGTACGATTTAAATCGTGGTCGTATTACGTACCGTTTTAAATAATATAGCACTCCGTAATCTTTAAGGAGGTTCGAGACATGAAAGTAAGACCGTCAGTTAAACCAATCTGCGAAAAATGTAAAGTTATTCGTAGACGTGGAAAAGTAATGGTTATTTGTGAAAACCCTAAACATAAACAAAAACAAGGTTAATCAGAAGGAGGTGCATTCAGAATGGCACGTATCGCAGGTGTAGATATTCCTCGAGACAAACGCGTTGTTATTTCTTTAACTTACGTATTCGGCATTGGTCGCACAACTGCTGAAAAAATTCTTACTGAAGCTGGTATTTCTTCAGAAACACGAGTTCGTGATTTAACGGAAGACGAACTAGGACGTATCCGTGATATCATCGATCGTATTAAAGTTGAGGGAGACCTTCGTCGTGAAGTATCTCTTAACATTAAACGTCTAATGGAGATCGGTTCTTACCGTGGTCTTCGTCACCGTCGTGGTTTACCAGTTCGTGGTCAAAACTCTAAAAACAATGCTCGTACACGTAAAGGTCCACGTCGTACAGTAGCAAATAAAAAGAAATAATAAGTAAAGGAGGTTGAACTAACAATGGCACGTAAAACAAACACTCGTAAAAAACGTGTGAAAAAGAATATTGAAGCTGGTATAGCTCATATTCGTTCTACTTTCAACAACACAATCGTAACACTTACAGATACTCATGGTAACGCACTTTCTTGGTCTAGTGCTGGTGCACTTGGTTTCCGTGGATCTCGTAAGTCTACTCCATTCGCTGCGCAAATGGCTGCTGAAGCTGCTGCTAAAGTTGCAATGGAACACGGTTTAAAAACTTTAGAGGTTACTGTTAAAGGTCCTGGTGCTGGTCGTGAAGCTGCAATTCGTGCTCTTCAAGCTGCAGGTCTAGAAGTAACAGCAATTAGAGATGTTACTCCAGTTCCTCATAATGGATGTCGTCCACCAAAACGTCGTCGTGTGTAATTTTTCTGTATAGAATTTTCCCTTTTGTCTATAATGGATATGATGCATTATCGAGAAATTTCGTACAGAAACATCGCTTGTTGTGCACAATCGGGAACTGCCTAAGGGGGACTTTCGGTTAGACAGGGGGTATCCCTTTGTTTAACCGGGGTTTCGACGTTTTGAAGGAGGGTTTAGTTAATGATTGAAATCGAAAAGCCGAAAATCGAAACGGTTGAACTTAACGAAGATGCTAAATATGGTAAATTCGTAATTGAACCGCTTGAGCGTGGATATGGTACTACTTTGGGTAACTCCTTACGTCGTATTCTTTTATCCTCACTCCCTGGTGCCGCTGTTACTGCTATCCAAATCGATGGCGTATTACATGAATTTTCAACAGTTGAGGGCGTAGTAGAAGACGTTACGACGATCATCTTAAACTTGAAAAAGTTAGCTCTTAAAATCTACTCTGAAGAAGAGAAGACGTTGGAAATTGATGTGCAGGGCGAAGGTATTGTCACAGCTGCTGATATTACTCACGATAGTGATGTAGAAATCTTAAATCCAGATTTACACATTGCAACGTTAGCAAAAAATGCGCATTTCCGCATGCGTTTAACTGCAAAGCGTGGCCGTGGGTATACGCCAGCTGATGCAAATAAAAGCGAAGATCAACCAATAGGAGTAATTCCTATTGATTCTATTTATACTCCAGTATCACGTGTGACTTACCAAGTGGAAAAGACACGTGTCGGACAAGTGGCTAATTATGATAAGCTTACGCTTGATGTATGGACGGATGGAAGCATCGGGCCAAAAGAAGCTATCTCTTTAGGTGCCAAAATCTTAACTGAGCATTTAAATATCTTTGTTGGTTTAACTGATGAAGCACAAAATGCTGAGATTATGGTCGAGAAGGAAGAAGATCAAAAAGAGAAAGTTCTTGAGATGACTATCGAGGAACTAGATCTTTCTGTTCGTTCTTATAATTGCCTTAAACGTGCAGGAATTAATACTGTACAAGAGCTTGCGAACAAAACAGAAGAAGATATGATGAAAGTTCGTAACTTAGGACGTAAATCCTTAGAAGAAGTTAAACATAAACTTGAGGAATTAGGTTTAGGTTTACGTAAAGACGACTGAGGATTTAAACCCATCAACAAAGGAGGGAACTACGAATGGCATACAGAAAATTAGGCCGTACAAGTGCGCAACGTAAAGCTATGTTACGTGATTTAGCTACTGATTTAATTATCAACGAGCGCATCCAAACGACAGAAACTCGTGCAAAAGAACTTCGTTCTGTAGTGGAAAAAATGATCACTTTAGGTAAACGCGGAGATCTTCACGCTCGTCGTCAAGCAGCAGCTTTCATTCGCAATGAAGTAGCTAACGCTGAGACTGGTCAAGATGCACTTCAAAAATTATTCGCTGATGTAGCTCCACGCTATGCTGAGCGCCAAGGCGGATACACTCGTATTGCAAAAATTGGTCCACGTCGCGGAGACGCAGCACCAATGGTAATTATCGAGTTAGTATAATGATAATTAAAAGGGCAGGACAGTTCTTTTCAAGAAACTGGTCATGGCCCTTTTTTTTAAATATAAAAATAGGCTAACTCGGCGAAGGAAAGGGTGCCTTGTATTGAAAAAAGAGAAACTTCGGACAGAAAACATATCATTTCAATATCCTGGGGCAGCCACTTATGCATTAAAAGATGTTTCATTTTCTTTGTATGAGGGAGAATGGGTATCTGTTATTGGACAAAATGGTTCAGGGAAGTCTACACTTGCAAAATTATTGAATGGTTTGTTTTTGCCGGAAGCAGGGACTATTACAGTAAATGATACAATGGTTTTATCAGAGAAAACGGTGTGGGATGTTCGAAAACAAATTGGTATGGTATTTCAAAATCCAGATAATCAATTTGTTGGAACGACAGTGCAAGACGACGTTGTATTTGGCTTAGAGAATATCGGAATGCCAAGAGAACAGATGGTAGAAAGATTAGATCAGGCTCTCAAACTTGTCCGTATGGAAGATTTTCTTAATGATGAACCTCATTCGTTATCTGGTGGGCAAAAGCAGCGAGTGGCAATAGCAGGCGTTTTAGCACTTCAGCCATCTATTTTGATATTAGATGAAGCAACGTCAATGC
Source organism: Bacillus cereus group sp. BfR-BA-01379 (assembly GCF_022663605.1). NCBI lineage: Bacteria > Bacillati > Bacillota > Bacilli > Caryophanales > Bacillaceae > Bacillus > Bacillus cereus group sp. BfR-BA-01379. The sequence continues at coordinate 6,776 of NZ_JAKUFT010000069.1, read as the reverse complement.
TAGATCCTCAAGGAAGACGTGAAGTAGTAGAAACGGTTAGACAACTTGTTAATCAAAAAGGTATTACCGTGTTATCAATTACGCACGATTTAGAAGAAGCGGCACAATCAGACCGTGTCATTATTTTAAATAAGGGAGAAATATTAGAGGAAGGGACTCCAGAGCAAATTTTCAAGTCCTCTCATATGCTCCAAGAAATTGGATTAGATGTACCATTTTCAGTAAAAATAGCAGAATTATTAAAAAGAAATGAAATTCTCTTGCAAAATACGCATCTTACAATGGAAAGCTTGGTGAACGAACTTTGGAGATTACATTCCAAAAAGTAGAACATCGTTATCAATATAAAACTCCATTTGAAAGACGCGCACTTTATGATGTAGACGTGTCGTTTCCAAGTGGGGGCTATTATGCCATTATCGGTCATACTGGTTCAGGTAAGTCGACGATGATTCAACATTTAAATGGTTTATTGCAGCCGACAAATGGCACAGTTCAAATTGGTGAACATTTCATTTCGGCAGGAAAGAAAGAAAAAAAGCTAAAGCCACTACGTAAAAAGGTAGGGGTTGTCTTTCAATTCCCAGAACATCAGTTGTTTGAAGAGACTGTGGAGAAAGATATTTGTTTCGGCCCTACTAATTTTGGGGTATCTGTAGAAGAAGCGAAGCAAAAGGCAAGAGAGGCAATTGAACTTGTAGGGTTAGAACCAGAACTGTTAACACGTTCACCGTTTGAGTTAAGTGGTGGACAGATGAGGCGTGTCGCGATAGCGGGCGTATTGGCGATGGAACCCGAAGTGCTTGTATTAGATGAACCTACAGCAGGACTAGATCCAAAAGGACAGAACGAACTTATGGAGATGTTTTATAAGCTACATAAGGAGCAAGGCCTTACAGTTATCCTAGTAACACATAATATGGAGGATGCTGCTAAGTATGCGGAGCAGATTGTAGTCATGCATAAAGGAACGGTCTTTTTGCAAGGAAGTGCAGAGGAAGTATTTTCACATGCTGATGAACTAGAGAAAATTGGCGTGGATCTTCCTATGTCTTTAAAGTATAAACGTGCAATTGAAGAGAAGTTTGGCATTTCAATCCCAAAGGCTACCTTATCTTTAGAGGATCTTACTCATGAAGTTGTGCAGGTGTTACGAAAAGGTGGTCATGAATCATGCAGCAGTTGATTATTGGAAGGTATATTCCAGGGAATTCTCTTATTCATCAACTTGATCCACGTACGAAGCTGCTGATTGTCTTTTTATATGTATTTGTTGTTTTCTTAGCAAATAATGCGATTTCATATGGATTTTTATTTTTATATGCACTCATTGCTTTATTTTTTGCAAAAGTGCCGATTCGTTATGTACTTTCGGGCTTAAAACCAATTCTATGGATTTTTCTTTTTACATTTTCCCTGCATATTTTTACAAATAAAGAAGGGGAAGTATTATTCCAGCTTGGTTGGTTTTCGATACATGAAAAAGGATTAGAGCAAGGGATATACATTTCTATACGATTCTTCGTTATTATTTTAATGACGACATTATTAACGTTAACGACGACACCTATTGAGATTACAGATGGTTTGGAGACGTTATTAAAGCCGTTGAAGCGTATAAAAGTTCCTGTTCATGAAATCGCATTAATGATGTCAATTTCTCTTCGTTTTATTCCGACATTAATGGATGAAACGAGTAAAATAATGAAGGCACAATCGTCACGTGGTATTGATTTCGCAGGAGGACCGATCAAAGATAGGATGAAAGCTATTATCTCACTACTCGTTCCTCTATTTATCAGTGCTTTTAAGCGTGCTGAGGACTTAGCAATTGCTATGGAGGCTCGTGGATATCAAAGTGGCGAAGGACGTACTAAATTTAGGCAACTACGCTGGAAAACAAGCGATACAGTAACGATTATAAGCTTACTTTGCGTAGCTTGTATTTTGGCATGGGTGCGATCGTAATGGAGAATAGAGAAATGGATAGAATAAAATGTACGGTTGCATATGATGGCATGCATTTTTGTGGTTATCAAATTCAGCCGCAACATCGTACTGTTCAACAAGAGATTGAAAAAGCTTTGCAGAAATTGCATAAAGGAGAACTTGTTCGTGTTCAGGCATCGGGCAGAACGGATTCTACCGTTCACGCTAAAGGACAAGTTATACACTTTGATACACCGTTGTCTCTTGAAGAGTGGCAATGGAGTAATGCATTAAACACAATGTTGCCAGATGATATTGTTATCAGACAGGTAGAGAAAAAAACAGAAGAATTTCATGCGCGTTACGGTGTTGAGAGAAAAGAATATCGTTATCGTGTGTTATTATCAAAGACTGCGGACGTATTCCGTAGAAATTACGTATATCAATATCCATATCCGCTTGAAATAAACTCTATAAGAAAAGCGATTCCTTATTTTATTGGAACGCATGACTTCACTTCTTTTTGTTCGGCAAAAACTGACAAAAAAGATAAAGTGAGAACAATTTATGAAATTGAGCTAATCGAGCAAGATGATGAATTAATTTTTCGTTTTGTAGGTAATGGATTTTTATATAATATGGTCAGAATTATTGTTGGTACGTTACTGAACGTAGGGCAAGGAAAGCTTGATCCAGACAGCATTCCAGAGATTCTAGCGAAACAAAATCGTCAGTTTGCTGGAAAGATGGCTCCTGGTCATGGGCTTTACTTATGGCAGGTAAACTATAACAACTAATCCTGGTGTAACATTTGCTTGACATTAGAAACTCAAAAGTATATCATAACATATGGTATTGTTTCTAAAACCACGATTAGCCCCGGAAGGAAATCGTGTTTAAGATAAACAATAGATTTTTTCTATGGAAAAGATAACGAGGAGGGAAACACATGCGTACGACTTTTATGGCAAAAGCTAACGAAGTTGAGCGTAAATGGTATGTGGTTGATGCTGAAGGTCAAACTTTAGGTCGCCTATCTACAGAAGTAGCATCTATTTTACGCGGTAAAAACAAACCTACATTTACACCACACGTTGACACGGGTGATCATGTAATTATTATTAACGCTGAGAAAATTCATTTAACAGGTAATAAATTAAACGATAAAATTTACTACCGTCACACTAACCACCCAGGTGGACTTAAACAAAGAACAGCTCTAGAAATGCGTACAAACTACCCTGTACAAATGTTAGAGCTTGCAATTAAAGGCATGCTTCCAAAAGGACGCTTAGGCCGTCAAGTTTCTAAGAAACTAAACGTGTATGCTGGAGCAGAGCATCCACACCAAGCACAAAAACCAGAAGTTTACGAACTTCGCGGATAATTAATTAAAGGAGGGCTTACTTTGGCACAGGTTCAATACTATGGCACTGGACGTCGTAAGAGTTCAGTAGCGCGCGTACGCCTAGTTCCAGGCGAAGGACGCGTTATCATTAACGGTCGTGATTTTGAAAACTATATCCCATTTGCTGCATTACGTGAAGTAGTGAAACAACCTCTAGTTGCAACAGAAACTTTAGGTAACTACGATGTACTTGTAAACGTAAATGGTGGTGGATACACTGGTCAAGCTGGTGCTATTCGTCACGGTATTTCTCGCGCTTTATTAAAAGCTGATCCAGAATACCGTCTAACACTAAAACGTGCAGGTCTATTAACTCGTGACGCACGTATGAAAGAGCGTAAAAAATACGGTCTTAAAGGCGCACGTCGTGCACCTCAGTTCTCAAAACGTTAATTTTTGCGAACTACAAACCCCAACCATTTTGGTTGGGGTTTTTTTATGTTTCATTCCTCTTTTGAAATTTTTGTAGTTTGGAATATTTTAGTGCTATCCTCTCGCGTATGCTTCTTCTTTAGAAGTTTAGACTAATACGTATTAGGGAGGTTTATAAGTACTATGAATGTCATTGTCAGCTTACAAGAAAAACAAAAAGAAAAGCAGCTGAAATATGAACGGAAGATGCTGCGAGAATTATCATTAAAAACATTACGTTCAAATATTAGAGATGCCTTTCAGATGCAGGAACTTCATCGTCAGTATGAAGATTACTGTATTGAATTAGGGATAGAATCGTATTTATTAGGAGCGAGATACAGTAAGTTTGGTTATTATGGTGAATCATTCTTTGATGTGAAATATAGAGCCTTAGAAGAAGAGCAACAATTAACGGAAACACTATTTCAATTTTTAACGAGCATGACTATGAGAGAAATTAAGTTACAAGATGAGGAATTACTTTTTGAATCTTGTCAGCAGTTTATTGGCTTATGGTGGCAGGAAGGATATGAAAAAGGTGAAAGAAGATATCGATTAAAGCTTCATTAAGACAAGCATAAACTTTCCTCTTGTCCCATATAAGTAATTAGAGGGACTAGCTGGAGGAGGAAAGGTATGAAGAGAATTCGAATTATCTCTTTTGCACTCGCTGCGGTTGTTTTGTTTTTTTTAGTCAAACAAGAATTTCAAATTACAAAATCGTGGCGAGCGTGGAATTTACCCTTATCAGGGAAAGTGATTGTATTAGATGCTGGGCATGGTGGACCAGACGGAGGGGCTGTTGGTGGAAAAGATATTATAGAAAAAGATATTACGCTTGAGATTACAAAGAAGGTACAAGATTATTTACAAGAACAAGGTGCACTAGTTATTTTAACACGTGAGGGAGATTATGATTTAGCTCAGAAAGATACAAAATCATATAGTAGACGTAAAGCAGAGGATTTAAAAAAGCGTGTAGAGATTATTAATAAACCTGATGTAGACTTTTTTGCGAGCATTCATTTAAATGCTTTAACTAGTAGTGGATCAAAAGGCGCACAAACGTTCTACTACCGTTCTTCGGTTGAAAATGAGCGTGCTGCGAAATTTATACAAGCTGAATTGAGAACGAGTTTAGAGAATACGAATCGTTCTGCTAAAACAATTTCTCATGTGTATTTATTAAAGTATGCGAAAACACCAGGTGCTCTAATTGAAGCTGGCTTTTTATCGAATGTAAACGAAAGGTATATGTTAAATTCGGAGAAATATCAGCAAAAGGTAGCTGCTGCAGTATATCGTGGTATATTACGTTATTTCACGGAAAAAGGAAATCCTCCAGAATAAGGAGGATTTTTTGAGTTTCTCTCGTTAACGAAGTTTTCCGAAAATATGTTATACTGGAAATGTAAACGCATTTATTTCAAAAATGAAGAGAGATACATTTAATTAACATTACGTTATTTTTCATACAGGGGGCTGGGCTAACTATGGTAACGAAAGAGCAAGTAGTGGAAGCGTTAGAAGGGATTGTAGATCCGTTTTTACATAAAACGTTAAAAGAAACAGGTGCAATTAAAGAGGTAACAGTTAAGCCTGAGAAGGAACATGTAAGTGTTAAAATTGCAATCGTAAAAACCGGTACAGCGGAACAAATGCAATTGCAATCTGGAATTGTAAAGTTAGTAAAAGAATTAGGAGCGGCAACAGTAGGGCTTCGCTTTGCAGAATTTACAGAAGAGGAATTAGCTCAGTTTGCACCGGAACAGGAAGAAGAGCAAAATGAATCTTTATTGTCACCAAATTCAAAAACAACATTTTTAGCAGTGGCGAGTGGAAAAGGTGGAGTAGGAAAATCAACAGTTTCTGTTAACCTTGCCGTTGCTCTAGCTCGATTAGGGAAAAAGGTTGGTATCATTGATGCTGATATTTATGGTTTTAGCGTACCTGATATGATGGGGATAGAAAAACGACCTGTTGTAAGAGGTGACAGAATAATTCCAGTGGAGCGTCTAGGTGTAAAAGTAATCTCAATGGGATTCTTTGTAGAAGATAATGCACCGGTTATTTGGAGAGGGCCTATGCTTGGGAAAATGTTAAATCACTTCTTCACAGAAGTAGAATGGGGCGATTTAGACTATTTAGTTTTAGATTTACCACCGGGTACAGGTGATGTTGCGCTAGACTTACATTCAATGTTGCCGGCTTGTAAAGAGATTATTGTAACAACGCCACATCCAACAGCGGCATTTGTAGCAGCGCGTGCTGGAGCCATGGCTTTACGTACGGAACATAGTATTCTTGGTGTTGTTGAAAATATGGCGTATTTTGAAAGTAAAACAACTGGTGAAAAAGAATATGTGTTCGGAAGAGGTGGAGGAGATAAGTTAGCTACAGAACTTCAAACAGAAGTACTTGGCCGAATCCCACTTCAACAACCTGATTGGAATAAAGAAGACTTTGCGCCATCAGTATATGAAGATACACATACGACAGGTCTTATTTATCGCACGATAGCTGAGACTGTAATTGATAAAATAGCTGTCGCGCAAAAATAAAATAATAATGAGTGGACGATACATATATTGTCCACTCATTATTATCGTTATAATTTTTACTGCTGTTCCTTTTTAGCGTCTTGGGAACCACCTTCACCGCCTGCTTCTTTTTTATCAGATCCACTTTTTTCGGCCTTTTGTACACCTTTACTAATAATATCAATCATCTTAGCTTGGAAGAGTGGGCTTTCAGCAGTTTCGGTTAGTACTTGTTGTAAATATTGACGGTATTCTTTGCTCTTCATCGTTTGTAACATCATTTTTTCTACTTCAGGGTTTTTCATGATTTCTATAACGCCTGCTTGGTATTCAGGGTCTTTTAGTAATGTTTTCATTAAGGTTGTTTGTTCTTTCCCCATACTTTTAGCGAATTTCGATGAGAACTCAGGGTCTTTAAAGAGCTTTTCCCAGAATTGTTGCCCTTTGTCGGATACCATTGCATCTTCAATCGTTTTCTTTACTAC
>NZ_JAKUFT010000068.1:0-25707 GCF_022663605.1 Bacillus cereus group sp. BfR-BA-01379 | reverse complement strand
TATAATATTGCATAGGGTTTCCACGAAAAACCCAATTCGTATCATATATGCTTATGAATTTTTAAAAATTACTTTATTTGACAATGGAAAAAAAAGGTGTACAATTACTTTCGAAAAGTCTAATTATGAACAATAATTAAAAAAGTGTTTATATTTTTTAAAAAAGGCAGTTATATTTATGCGCATTAAGTTTTCAAAGGAGTAAATATTAGATTCCCCCTAAAAAACAAATTTATCCAATAAATGTTTATAAAAATTAAAAATTACTTTATTTGACAATGGAAAAAAAAGGTGTACAATTACTTTTGGAAAGTTTAGATATGAACATTAGCAAAGAAAATGTTTATATTTTTTTATCAAGAAAATATATTTATCCAATTTTATATTTAAATTTAGTTAATATTACACTTGGTTTAATAATGAGTGCGATATATGTTTAGAATACAAGTTTTTTAAGGGAACATATTTTCAAGATTATGATATAACTGGCATTAAACGAATTGAGTTAAGGCAATGGGCAAAAGATTAATCTGTATTGTCGTGATAATTAAATCTGCACAACCTATAGGGTTAAATAGATATTTGGTGTAGAACTCTGAATAGAGTGTTAATTTTTATTACGCTGGTTTTTAGGAGAATTAAAGTAAAAGCGATATTGATATGTAATCAAATTATCCATTGTAAATCCTATAAATTATATATAATGATCGACTGGGATTTAGAGGTATAAGAAATTAAGTTGACATTAAAGGAGGTGAAAAATTTTCATAATGGACAAATGTCCATTATATAGGATTTGTTAATTTTTTTGAAGAGAGGAATGGTATTAGGTGGGGAAATGTGGAATTGTGAGTTATGGAGTAAAAGTACCTATTCGTAGAATGAAAATAGAGCAGATTATTGATGTTTGGAAAAATAATGATATAAATATTTTAAAGAAAATTCTTAATGTGGATGAGAGAGCTGTTCTCAATTCTGATGAGGATGTTATAACCTTAGGATTAGAATCAGCAATTAAGTGTATTGAAAATTCGGTAATTAAAAATAATGATTTAGAGGCAATTTATTTAGGAACATCAACAAACCCTGATCTTTCGAGAGCGAGTGCTGCAACAATTCTTGAGATGATAGGTAATAATCATTATGCTATGTGCTCGGATATACAGTTCTCTGGAAAATCTGGAACTTCTGCTCTACAAATTGGATATGGGCTGGCTAAATCGGGTTTAGCAAATAATATTATGATAATTGGTTCAGATACAGTAAATAGACACATTCCTCCTGGGGATCAAAGAGAACCTTATGCAGGAGCAGGAGCAGCCTCTTTATTAATAGGGAGAGAAAATATAATTGCTGAAATTGAAGGAATAGCTTCGTATACATCGGACTTTCCTGATGATATTCGGCCGGAAGACGAACGATATATCCGTTCTGGCATGCCTCTAAATAGGGATAAACTTTCATATGGCTTAATAAAACATTCAGTAAAAGCAGCCAATAAACTTTTCGAACTGGAGCATACAACAGTAAATGATTATAAATATGGGGTTTTTCAACAGATTAATGGCGCAAGTGCTTATGCAGTAGGTACTGCACTGGGATTTGAAAAAGATCAAATTACTCCATCTATCTTTGCTAATAAAATTGGAGATACAGGAGCAGCCTCACCATTAATAGGACTGGCAAAAATACTAGACGTTGCGGAACCAAACGATAAAATTTTAGTTGTAGGTTATGGAGGAGGAGCAGGAGCAGATGCTATTAGCCTAAAAGTGACAGATTACATAAAAGAATTCCAAAAAAATACAATGCCTGTAGAATATGACGTGAATAAAGATAATATGTATGTAGACTATGCTAGTGCTGTTAAGTATGAATATAAATATATTAGACCAGAAGTTTCTTTCAATACATATCTTTAATAAAAATAAGAAAGAGGTTAAGTGCTTATGAATAATAGTGTGGCCATTATAGGAATGGGAGCTACCAAAAACCCTGGTTTAAATATGGTTGATAAAACATTCAAAGAACTAGTGGTTGAAGCTAGTTATGAGGCGATTGCTAATGCAAAGATAGATCCATTATTAATTGATGGAGCAACTTTTTCATTTACTGGAGAGGGAGAGATAGGACATGGTGGTACAGGAGCCACTTTAGTAGATGCTCTTGGGTTAGCTCCTATCCCATGTTTTCTAAATACTGCGAATTGTTCAAGTGGTTCAGTTTCTGTCGTTGAAGGATACAACATGATTTTATCAGGTCAGTATGAAGCTGTGTTAGTATGTGGGTTTGATAAGCAAACTGATATTATTCCTTTTGAAAACTATATGCTAATGAGTACAGATGTTATGTATGACTATAATTTAGGGATTTCACATATAGACGCTTTTATGCTAGCGGATGAATATTTTAAAGAAAATAAAGTTTCTACACAGGATGCGCAAAATAGTTTGCTCCATTTTGCACAATTGATGCGTAAAAATGCATATCATAATCCTATTGCAACCTTGTATAGAAACCCAATGCCTCCAGTAGAAATTTTGAATAAAATGCCTTTTAATGGGAATATCCTTATCCCAGGAGAAGGGGCAGCGGCTATAATTTTAGCTTCAGAAGAATTTGCAAATAAATATTGTGAAAATCCTGTATTTATCAAAGGCGTAGGTTTTTCTAGCAGTTCGCATTATTTTGGACATCAATATCACCCTGAATTAATTCAAGATAAGGAAGCAGAAAAGCCCCCAAAAACCAATATGGCAAGTGGGTACTCACTTGCTTTGGCTTGTAAGAAGGCCTATGCATCAGCAAATATAAAACCGGAAGATATAGATGTTTTGGGACTTTATGACATGGGGGTTAACCCATTTATTTCTTTAGAAGCCGCTGGTATTTGTGAAAAAGGAACAGCTTATAAATATATTTTGGATGGTAACATTGATCCTGATGGTAAATGTCCTGTTAATGTTGATGGTGGAAACATTGGTAGAGGACATGTTGCTGGCGCAGGTGGTATATATCAAGTAATTGAAATTGCAAAACAACTTCAGGGTCAAGCAATGGGAATACAGTTAAATAATGAATGTAAGTATGGTATGTCGACGGTAATTGGTGGATATTATGCTACTGCAGTATCAATAATTATTGGCGCAGAAAAATAGGGGGAGAGATAATATATGTCACAACAATATCCAGAACAAATTCCTAATCCCATGGTAGCTTCTACTTATAGAGAATGGAGAGAACAAGGAGGAAAGTACAGACTTGAAGGGAGTGTTTGCGAAAAATGTGGGGCTCAGTTTTTTCCAAGAAGAAGAGTATGTGCTAATTGCCATTCTTTAGAGTTAGAATCGTATCAATTTAATCATACTGGCACTATTCAAAATGTAATAAACAGCGGCATACCTCAGGTAGCGGTTATGGGTTATGGAGAAAACTCGCCTAGATATATAGCTTCTATTAAATTGCTAGATGGTCCAGTTATAATAGGAGAAATAATTGATGTGTTTGATACTTCTAAATTAAAAGTGGGAGCAAAAGTTAAAATGGTCGTAAGAAAGCAGGCTCGATCTACAAATTTGAATTGGAATTACGCATATAAATTTAAATTATTATAAAGTTAAACTAAGGTATAATTTCGCTTTGTTTATTAGGATGGAGGAATTTAAATCTTATCAATATCATCTATACGCAGTAATTTGAATCCGGATAAAATTATAAATGAAAAGGAATATTTAGAATATGAAAGACTTAGCGATAAGAAAAAGAACGAATTCTTGACCAGTCGCTATCTTATTAAACGAATGATTTGTAAAAAATATACTAACTGTAGACTTCAAGAAATAACGATTTCTCATAATTATTTGCGAGCTCCATTCCTAGAGAATATTTCTAGTGTTGAAGTTTCGATTTCTCACTCGGGTGAATTAGTATTTGTAGCATGTTTTGAAAATAAACAGCCTTTAGGTATTGATATTCAAGTCATTGAAAAGAATTTAACTTTAAATGGCATATTAGAGCATGAAAATAAAGTTTTTGAATTAGATAGAGAGCTTAAGTACATGATGGCTAGTGTAAAAGAGTCATTAGGAAAAGTCCTAAAAATAGGATTGTTAGCTAATAAAGATATATATACTATAAGAAACTTTAGCATTAAAGAGATTGAGGGTGTTAGAGTATATGAATTTCAGTTTGATAACTTTAAATTTTATAAAGGGTATGCTCTAAAAATAATTCCAGGTTATGTTATGAGCTTTGTAACAATTGATTCCAGTGAAATCTTAATTAATATTATAAGGGAACTAAAGTATATTATATCTGAAAATCAATTTATAGCAAAAGAAAGGTGTTTAGATGATATACCCACTAAATGAATTTCAAAAAGAAATTAGTTTGTATTGTTTAATAAATAAGAGTTCCAAAAAGTATATGTTAAATAGTATTTTTGAATTACCCTCAGAAACGGATTTAGATCGTTTTCAAAGATGTTTACTTGAAGTATTAAATACTCATCCGCTACTTAAAGTGACTTTTGAAATATTTGATGGACAATTTAGATTTAAAAGAAATAGCAATTTTGCACCCGAAGAGATTTTAAGTATTTTTAGAAAAAACGAGGATATCCGTGGAATTGAAGAAGAAGAAATTTTCACAAAAGACTTTGATATATTAGGCAATGATCGGCTAATTCGAACGGCATTACTAACAAAAGGAACAAAACTGTATTTTCTTATGTCTGTACACCATGTCATTTTTGATGTCTTCAGTGGTATTGCTTTTTTTGATCAAATTGTCAAATTATATAATGGAAGCATATCTCAAGTTGAATTGAAAAATAGTGTGGAAAATAGTTTTGAAAATTATATAACAGCCCAACAAAATACTTTAAATCATGATAAAGCAATTAAGTATTTTGAAAGCAAAAATGACATTTTAAAAGAATTTAATAAAGTCAATCAAGTTGTAGTAAGTGATGAAAGAAAACTTAGAGTAATAAATATTGAAAATGAAAAATATTTAAATTCAGATTTTAGAAATCAATCAGCAAAAGTAATATTAGCCCTTGCTATAGCGATGAAAGAACAGTTTAGTATGAGAAAACTAGTTATAGGTGTTCCTGTTCCAAATAGAAATAGAAATAATAAAAATATTACATCTTGTTTAGTGAATGTATTACCTATTTATATTAATCTAGGGGCTCCTTATACTTTTGAGGAAAGAATTAAGGATATTGAAATTCAATTGTTTAAAAATTTAAGATTTCAATCTTTTAACTTTATTTCTCATTTTAGAAAGGAAGTACCTGGTGGGTATTTCCCAATTGTTTTTACTTACTATCCAAGTGATTTTGTGTTTGGAACAACAGAGTATAAAATGAAAGCCAAAAATATATTTTTCACAGAATGTCCAGCTACAATTCATATTAGAGCAAAAGAAGACGGTTCAATAGAGATTGATACTATAGATGATAAAAAAGAACTAGTAAATAAAATAGAAAAAGAAATTTTAAATATTTGCGGATAGGGGTTTTTATAATGACTAATAATATTGTTACAACATTTTATAATAGTAGTGATGTGAAATCTAAAATTTACGAATCTTTTGACAAAGAGTATGCATATAACGAAGTTATAAAAAAAGCAAAACAAATTGCTAATATTTTACAACGATATGAACAAAAAAACATTTTAGTACATGTGGACCATTCTATTCTTTCATTGACAACAATAATTGCTATATGGCAATTAAATAAAACATTTATACCTGTCAATACCAATACTTCATTAGCTCGTTTAAAGAATATTCGCTCACAATTAAATGATTATATTGAAGTGAATTTTAATGATATTAAAAAAGACAATACTATAAATATTACAAATAAATTAATAGAAAATGTTGAAGAATTTTCAGATATTTTTGTCGATGAAAAAGAAATTGCTTATATATTATTTACGTCTGGCACAACTGGAAAGCCAAAGGGAGTAAAAATTACCCATAATAATTTAATAACGCTCTTTAAGAATACAAAGGATCTATTCGATTTTAATTCAAATGATGTTTGGATTAATTTACATTCATTAGAATTTGATTTTTCTATTTGGGAATTATTTGGTGCATTATTAAATCATTCGAGTCTAGTTCTACCTGGAGATATTAAACTGTATCAATTTGATGAAATTAGTAAGTTGATTAAGAGATATGATGTTAATATTTTAAACCAAACTCCAACAGCATTTTATAGATTACAGAAGTATTTACAATCAAGTAATGTAGAAAATCTAAAATATGTGATATTTGGTGGAGAAAAATTACAAGTTGAAATGATAAAAGAAAGCTTTGAAAAATATAACAGAACACGTTTCATAAATATGTATGGTATAACTGAAATTACAATTCATGCTACATATCATCAGATTAGCGAGATTGATTTTCTATCACCTAAAATATCTAATATTGGAAAGGGTATTGGAGAAAGTAAAGTGTTTTTGGTGGATGAATCTCGAAACCCTATTGAAAATGGAGTGGGTGAAATATGTATTTCAAGTGAAAGTGTGTCTCCAGGATACTTAAATAATGGAAAGTTATCAAGTGAAGTTTTCATTGATTATAAAGGATTACCAACTTATTTTTCTGGAGATATAGGGGAGTATATTGAAGGGAAGGATATAAATTATATTGGTAGAAAAGATAATCAAATTGAAAAAAACGGATACAGAATTGAATTGGATGAAATCAAATATAATTTACAAAAGCATAATAATGTAATTCAATGCGAGATGGATTATTATGATGAACAAATTATCGCTTATCTAGTTCTTAAAGAGAATATCTCTGATGATCAAACTTACGTTTTTAATAATTGGCTAGATCATAAAATACCTCCTTATATGATTCCAAATAAGTATGTTCAAATTAAAGAAATGCCTTTAACACAGAATGGAAAAATTGACATTAAAATGTTAAGAAGTGATACAAATACTAAAGATTGCTTAGCTAACACAGGCGATTTATTTATTGAGTGGTTTAAAGAAACTTTGGAAGATTACACAAAAATCCCTAAAGAAAAAATAAAAAATGATGCTAATTTCTTTGACATGGGGATATCTTCTCTTCAATTAATAGATATTCATAATAAAATTATAAAGAATTTTACTGTAAACAAAGAATTTTCGGTTGTTGATTTATTTCAATTTAGTAGCGTACAAGCTATTACTACTAATTTTGTTATGGGGAGAAAATAATCATGGATAAAATAGCTATTGTTGGAGTCTCATTTGACTTACCTAAAACTAGGAATTTAGGTGAATTTGGAGAAGTACTACTTAACGGAATCGATACCATTACAAATTTAAATATTGATCAAGAAAATCAAACTAATAAAATTTCTAAAGCATATATAGTAGATGACATGAAAAAGTTTGATGTTGACTTTTTTAATTTAACTCATAATGAAGTAATAAACATGGACCCACAACATAGAATATTTCTAGAGCTTTGCTGGAAAACCCTAGATCAATATGGATATTTAAATAATAAAAATCTTTTAGATAAGACAGGAGTGTTTTCAGCTACTACAACGGGGGATTATTTATATAATAATATTTTAAGTGAGAATAAAGATTTACCTTATTCAACTTTTATAAATAATATACCAGATACAGCAGCTACTAAAGTGTCTTACAAATTCGATTTAAAGGGAATAAGTTTATCAGTTAACAGCGCTTGCTCTAGTGGATTAGTTGCTATGAAACTTGCCATTGATAGTTTAATAACTAACGACATTGAAATGGCATTAGTTGGAGGATGTAAATTTATTTGTGATTCAGAAAATGGTTATTTTTATAAAGAAAATAGTATTTTTTCTAAAACTGGTAAATGCTCGCCGTTTGATATTAATTCAGATGGTATGGTACCAGGAAATGGTGGTGTAGTAATCGCCTTAAAAAAATATGAAAATGCTTTGCGAGACAATGATGAAATATTAGCAATTATTAATTCGATTGCTATTAATAATGATGGAAATAATAAAAATGGTTATACTTCGCCTAGTATTGATGGTCAATGTAAAGTCATAAAGAAAGCGTATGAAGATTCAGATATAAATATTGAAGAAGTTGGATATATAGAAATGCATGGAACTGGAACAGCAATAGGTGATGCTATAGAAATTAGATCAACTAAGCAAGCTTTTTCAACTAATACATCTACATATATAGGATCTATTAAAAGCAACTATGGGCATTTAGATACTGTTTCTGGTTTATTAGGAATTTTAAAGGGAGTGTGGATTTTACAAAATCAAACCATACCAAAACAAGCTAATTTTACAGGATTAAACCCTTTACTTAGTAGAGATGGAGAAGGTTTTTCAATAGCTCAAGAAAATATATCTAAAAGAATAAAATATGTTGGAATTAATTCTTTTGGTATAGGAGGAACTAACTCTCATATTGTTTTAGAAGCAGCTCCCTCAAAAGAGGGGGACTTATCAGAGGATAATCAGAGAACAAGCTTTATTTTACCCTTATCAACTAAAAATGCTGATGCACTCTCAACTTACAAAGAAGAAGTTGTGGCAGGGTTATCGTTATTAGGAAAAGTGGATAGAAAACGGTTGATTAGAACCCTTCTTTTTGATAAAAAAATTTACGATAATGTAATTTTTGTAGAACATGATTTGTTATTGGATAAAACGTATTTTCTTGATGAAGTCGAAGAGTATGATGAGATCAGGGACTCTTTTATAATAAAAACTATAGATGAAAAATTGTCATTTCTAAGAAATGAATATCAAGAACTTTTAAAATATAAAAAAATAGGTACACCAGTAGAGAATTTGTTCAAGAAACAAATATGGATTGAACCGAATCCAAAATATGAACAAAAAAAATTGCAGACACCAGATGGTTATCAAAATATAGATAGGTTTATCGAGATCATAAAATCATATGAAAATATTGAAAATGAAGAAATTCTTCAAATGCAATTGAAGAATTTTGATATGGATTCTTTCTTACTTATAGAAATGATAGAGGAAGTTAAAGCAGAGTGTGGCGTTGAACTAGACTTTAATGATTTTTTAAATTCAAATACTACATTCAGAGAAGTATTTTTTAAAGAAAATCATAAGTTAGATAATAAACATAATAAATTTAAAAATATACAAAGTTTGTATGACTATTCAGCCGATAAAAAAAATATGTATATTTTTCATCCAGCAGGTGGAACTGTATTAGGCTATAAAAAAATGCTTTCAAGAGAAAATCCAAATTATAATTTGATGCTCATTAGTTTTCCGATGTCTTACATTGATACCATATCATATTTCTCATTAGAGCAATTGGCAAGTTACTACTTAGATCAAATAAAAAAAATTCAAGATGGAAATAATGACTATGTATTATGTGGCTATTCATTTGGAGGAAATATTGCTTTTGAAATAGCTAGACAATTAGAAAATGAAAATGTTGTTGCTCAGCAACTGATATTAATAGATAGTTATCCAATGGATGCATACTATATTGAAAATTATAATAAGTCTTCATATAAGAATGTATTTGAAATAATTCAATCAGAATTAGAAAAGAATAATCTTGCTATTGAAAAAGAGGAACAGTTAGAGGATTTAATTAATGTTTGGGAAATAAACCATGTAATGTTAAAAAAATATAAACACGATATTAAGTTGAATTGCAATACTCTCTTATTAGAATGTATTGAAAAAGAAAACCCTGAGATTTTAAAAAAATTAAATATACAAGATGTCCCTAAAATTATATGGGAAAAATATTTTACTAACTCGATAAAAACATTACCAATAAGAGGTAATCATTATTCGATATTTTCAAATGATGAAATTGCAAGTATGGTTGGAGAAGAGATTTTCCGTTATATGGATTCCGAGAACAGAAATTTTCAAGACTTGTATAAAGAAGGAAGCAAAGTGGCAGTAAGTCTTTAAGGTGTACTATTTTTATTAAAATTTATTATTAAAGTATTCTATCATCAGAAGGGCTTTCATAGTAGGAAGTACCTTCTGATCTTATTTTTTCTGTGAAAAATTTTTATTGCGATTAGTTTGAATTCACATCTAGAATTTTATTTATTTTTAATAAGTATTTAATACAGAAAGATAAAACATACTTCTTTTTGTTGAAAATTGTTTAAAGTGTTTTTTTAGATGCAAGAAATTAGTTTTATTATTTTTGCAAGGTAGCTTTATGCAAAAGGTACAGAAAGGTATTTAAAGTAAAATAGATATATTGGTATAACGAATTATTCTCTTGTAATGAACCATTAGAAATTAAAAATATTTATAGATAAAGAGGAGGCTTATTCATGTCTTTACATAATACAAATATTAATTTGAAAACAAAATCAAGTGATTCAATTATAGTGCTACAAGTACCTAATTTGGATTCTTTAAGTACTGAAGAAGGGAATCAATCAATAATTTCTCCCATAGTTATTACTATAGATAAAACATCTATTTGTTTTTGCTTTTCGCAAAAACAAACAGATAATAGTGATTCTTATGTGCGATATAATATCCCGATTAAAGCTTATAACTATTTAGTTACGTATGCAGAAAAAAGAGAAGAGCATTTCACTTTTGGTCTTCAAGTATATGGAAATTATGGTGAGGTTTTATTAGAACATAATAGCTACTATAAGGCAATGAATAATAGCAGTAATATTTTTAAATTCCAAGAATTTCTTAAAGGATTAAATAATTCAATCGATAGGTATGTTAATATTCAAAATAAAAAAAGAATAGTGTAGTATTTTTGGGTTTTAAAAAATATTTTTAACTGTAGGTATAGGGTACTAAAGGAGGTTTCTAAATTGAATTTTATGGCTCAAAAGAACGTTGAAATTCAACATTCTTTTGAGAGGTTAAGGAGGTGGTTCCTGTAATCAAACATTTATAATTCCTGAACCAATTATAAATCCATTGATGCTTATTTGAGTTATAAAGTTAGCTATTTCTTCAGGTGGTTCCTTCATTCCTTGATCAAACCACTCTTGTATAATACCAATGTGTGCAGAAAAAATATAGGCAATTAAATAAGGTTTTGGGATGGATAATTTATTTTCTTTTTCTTTTGCAAGAGGCAGTTTAAAAATATTTTCTGCCATTAGTTGTTGAATTTCCTTTTGAAATTTTAGAGTATGCTCACTTTTAAGTAAAACCTTCAACAGAATATGGTTATTCTTATAGTAATGAACCATTTCTATTAAAAAGGGGATACTTTTTTGGGATTCATACAATTCTATGATATTAAGTTTTTCTACTTCTGCAGATATTTTTTTGAGATCGTCTATTATTTTTTCTTGACATGAATTCAATAAATCATATTTATCTTGATAGTGAAGATAGAAAGTTCCTCGATTAATATCGGCATATCTAGTTATATCTTTGATTGTTATTTGATTGAAGTTTTTTTCATTGAGTAATTGGGTGAAAACTTTATGGATTACTTTTTCAGTTTTTACATAAAGACGATTTTTTTTGTTCATAATTAAAGCTCCGTTCCTAGGTATTCAATTAGAAAATTTAGTGTTATGCAACTCTACGCCTTTTAGCTGTGTTTTGTGCCTAAAAGGAATACTGCTCCGACTTGAGTAACACAGAGAGGAGTGTTACTGATCGCCAAATCATTTTGTTTCATCTCTCTTTAACTGTGTTATCTTGTGGATATTCAGCATTAATCCATAATTAAATTCATCAAATTAACATTAACTTGTAATACAAATTAAGAAGAGGGAATACGTTCCGGAATTCTTTTTGTAATCTTAAACCTTGAGTATTTAAAGTTTAAGCTATACTATTTTTTTATATTCTAATGATTTTATTATTACGCAATTATATGTTCTTAGTTACTTGTGTTCCTTTTTTATGGAATCTGTTAATTATAAATTTCATTTGTTAGTTTCGATAAAGTTATCTATTATGTAAAAAGACCGCAAGGCTGTTCAGTGCTTTGCGGTCTTAGAATATCTTGCTTAAATGCTTTCTATTAGAATCAACAGCGCGCTTCAAATGTACCTATTTTTTATTATTGTTTTTTATTTAGAAAAGTCATTTTCTATTGGGTAGATGTTGAATACTTATATTGGATAGTATTTGGAATTTTCTAAGCTTAACAATAGAAAAAATCAACTTCGGATGAAAAAATTATTCGATTTTTAAGGTATTCATTTAAAAGAGCTCTATATGTAGTATGATTTAATGCACCATAACATTTTTACCTGTAGGTAGTGTGTTTGATTTGGTTTTAGTATTTTTTTGGATGATAATTCTTCCCATTGCTATACCAATAGTTATAAGTGAAACAAAAAGAAGAATGTTCATATCGTGTGATAAGTCTGATCCTCCAAAAATTACTGTATAATATCCATCTGCTACATAAGTTGCAGGGAAATAAGAACCGACAGTTTGATAAAAGTCTGATAACATTGCTTTTGGAACAATTACTCCAAAAGTAACTAGTTGTAATGAAAGCGAAATAATGTTAAACACCATACCCGCAGGTCCAAATAGAACGACAAACATTTGTGTTAAACTTAAGAAAGAGAAGAAGACAAGAGTTTGGAACACCCATGTTTCAAACACATTTGTATTTAATTTGATATCAAACAAGGACATAAATATTAACGTAATAAAAGCTAAGATAATAGATGCGACAATATTAATAAATTGTCTTGTGAAAAATATAGACCATTTGCTATGAATGCTTTTTAATTTTTCTGCAACACTATTGAGATTTAAACTCATGATCATAGCACCAACCCATGATGCAAGAACAATCAATAATGGAAGCATAGTTGCTGCAAAGCCTTCTGTATTATTTGTTTTTTTGACAGATGATTGAACAGAATCAATGTTTAACGAATTCAAAACTTTTGTGATATTTTCTGATAACTTTTGAGCCAATTCTTCTGATGGTATCGCTGTACTTAGTTCTTTAGATAGATTTGAAAGAATAAGTTTTTGTTTATAAGTATATATATTTTTATTAATTGTTTGAGTAATATCTTTCGTTGCCCCAGCCATGATTTGTTTTGTTAGAGATGAATTCGCCTGATTGATGAAATATTTAATTTCTACATTATTATTTTCTTTCAATAAACTTGAAAAGTTTGCAGGAATTTGTATAACCATATCTAGGTTACGTTCATCCATATCTTCTTTAGCATGTGCTACAGAACCGTAGCTTTTAACTTTAAAGGGTAAGTTTTTCTCTAGGTTTTCTTCAATAGTTGTCCCCATTTGTTTATCCTCATTAACTAATCCAACTTTTAATTGATCTACCCGATCAGTAACACCATCGTATGCAGTCATCCATACACAGAAGAAAATTAATAGAAATGCAAATGCTGTTGCAATTCCAATAAAGGTTTCACGATGTTTAAAGAAATTTTTTAAAGTTTTCATTTTTATACTCCTTCTTTTTGAAAAAAATAAAGTAAGTGCATACTTGCATTTGTTGTGAAAAAAGAACTAGGGGGTTAGTCCCCTAGAAAAAAGTTGGATACTATGTTTTAGAAAGTTTTCTTTTGAATTTGAAAATACATTATCGCTAAAGCGAGAATTAGAAAGAAAGTACCCGAAATTCATCCAAATAAAGTTCATGGCTTGAGCTTCCATATCGGTTTCAATGAGCCTACCTCTTTTATTCATCTCAATAAAATATGAAACTAAATCGTCTTTTAATTGCTTAGGAATTAATGCGATAGTTTCATTAAGTTCTGGAAACATTCCAGCTTCGCGAAAACTAATTAAAATTAAGTCTTTCATTTTTTCAATATATCGATGATACCCCTCTGCAATCAATAACAAATCATGTTCAAGATTCCAAGTCATTTCTTCATGCATTAATTTTTTTAGTACGATATTACGCGATAAAAATTCTACAGATTTTTCCATTATTTTCTTTTTACTTCCGAAATTTCGGAAGATGGTTACTTCGTTTACGCCTGCTAGTTCTGCAATAGAACGAGTTGTAGTTCCCTTATATCCATAAGTGCGGAATAATTCTAAAAAAGCTTCAATGATACGTTCTGATGTGTTTGTCATTTCATTCATACTTCATCCAACCTTTAACAAATCTTTTTAAAACTTTCAACTACAATTGCAAGTAATCACTTACTTTATTAAGAGTAAATCATAGAAATAGAAAAGTCAATATTTTGTTAAGATATAGTATTTTATTTTAGAAAAAGCTTTTATTGAAAAGAATTTTCTTTTAAGCTGTTAACTGAATATTTATTTCGCTGTATTTTGTGTGGAAATCAAGCTTATCGAGAAAAGATTTTACTTTTTGAGCTCTTATTCATTTGTATAGAATATTAAATACAAATCTATCAACAACAATATGTATTTTTAAATCTATATTTATAATAAGCTTGAGTACAGCAGCTTTTGATTTTTCGGTAAAAAATGGTAATTAAACTTGTAATTAATGGTATATTTTTCTTTTTTGTGGTAAAATTATATTGTATATTTGTATATATAATATTATAACGAAAGAAGTATACTGAAGTTGGAGGTAAAGGCATGGACTATGATACCGAACAGTTTATAGATCAGCTGGAATGGAAAATGAAGGTTCGTATGAATGAGGCAAACGGAATAATAAAGTGCACTGAAAAGGAAAAAACAGGTGAATTATTGCAAAGTGTTTTACAGGATATAAATATAATGAGGGGATTAGTTGAAGTTTATCTTCCATTAGAGAATGGTCCTGTTGGAGAATTAATACAATTTCAAGAGAAATTACTTCATAATCAAAACTATATTGAAACAGAATACAACAAATTAATGTCAATTATCGGATAGGCTAGTTGATGGTCTATAGAATAGGGATATAGATTACAAGTTTCAAATAAGTGACAATTTGATACTGTAAGCCAACAAATAAATAGCCATTGATGAGATATTCTAAAAATGAATTTTCATATATGTTAAAAAGAAAGGGAATCTTATATGAATAGTATAATAAGTGAAAAAATTAGTTACAAGGAAGTACAAGAAGTGTTGATTGCAGTTATTAAGAAAGAAACATACCTTCATGAAGTAAAACTTGATTCAACTCTACAAAATTTAGATATTGATTCATTGTTATTTGCAGAGATACTAGTAAATGTTCAAAATGAGTTTGACCAAGATATTGAGATAGAGAAATATTTAGCTAAAGAAGTTAGTAGTCCAGCTGTTAAAAATGTAGTAGAAGCTCTATATAAAGCTTTAAATGTCTAAATTTATTGAATACTAGAGAGGATTCGGTATAGCAACTGTTGTTAATCTTCTAATAAACTGTAAATTTGAAATTAGTGTGAAACCATCTATAGCTTAGTAGTCATTTAGCTATTAAAAATGAATTTTATATTGCTTAATAATTATATGGATGTAAATAATAGGCTTGTTTATAATGATGTTAGATTTGCTAAATAAATTGAAATTAAACATAAAAAAACTAAGCTACTTGTTTTCAAGAAACAAGTAGCTTAGTTTTTTGCTTAGATTTTTTATATTCTAGTATATAATTCGACTACAAATTCATCTTTTCTTTGCCAACTCTTCCTTCTCAAATATGTTACTTTTTCAAGTACTGACTTAAGAATGCGATTTTTCTTTTCTATATCCTCTGTTGAATGGTATGCTTCCAATACATTTTTAATTTTGGGCACAAACCCATTTATATGTTTTTCTCTTTTTAATGTACTCTTAATCTCATGTTCAAGTTGTTTAATTTCTTCTTGGGTAGATTTTAAACGTATTACAATCGAGCTTTGTCGTTCTAAAAAGGTCTCAATATCGTATACACCCTTCTCCAATAAATCATGGAGTTTATTTTTTTGCTTTTGTAAATCATTAATTTGTTTCACTTTTTTTTCTAGAGCTTTTTGGTGTAGCTGAATATTATTTTTAGATTTCTTTTTTTGTACCATGTTTTCTTGTATCTCAAAACTCTCGATGATTTGCTTTAATCCATCCAGTATACGCTGTTCAACAAGTGCTAAGGAGGCTCCTTTTTGAACTCCTTTACATGACGGCTGTACACAACGGACTTGAGGGTTAGGACGATCTTTTCGCGGTTGATAAAGCATGGAATGACCACATAGTTTGCATAATAAGATGCCCGCCAATGGATTGGAAAGTTTTTTTGTTTTTATTGTTGGAGGTCTCCAACGTTTGCTATGAGCTATATTGGCTTTTTGAAATAACTCTTCTGATACAAGTGGAGTATGAGCATGATCGTGTCGTTGCCATCTTTCCTTCGGTACTTTTTTACGAGTGTACTTTCCATTTTGTTTGGTATAACGTATTTTCCCCCAAATAATGTGACCAAGATATACTTCGTTTTTTATAATAGAGGAGATAGTTGAAGGATTCCAATATTCACCTTCAGGAGGGGAAATACCTAACCTATCTAATTCTTGGGCAATTGCCTGTCTTCCCATTCCATTCGCCATTAATTCAAAAATTTTTGGTATCACCCAACTCTTTTCAGAATCAGGATAAAGTTTTAAGTTATTATCTCGTAAGTATCCATAAGCTGGCACGCGAGAGATAGATTTTCCTTCTTTTGCAGAAACCCTTCTACCACGCTGCATACGTTTAACAATTGTTTTTAATTCTTCTCGAGCAATTAAAGATTTTATACTAAAGGTCAACTCTTGATTTTCATCATTTGGATCAATAATTTCTGTTGGAGTAATAATGAATGTCTCTGAATAGCGAAACACACGATAAATCGTCCCCTGATCTACCATATCCCCACGACCAAGACGGTCTAAATCCATTACTAACACAGCATTAGCGATGCCTGATTCTACTTCTCGAAGAAGTTTTTGCATCATAGGTCTTTCAGATATATATTCACCAGAAACAACTTCTTCTAAAATATCAATGATATTATGGTGCTCTTTGTGAGCGAGTTCTAATAACTGAGTACGATGACGTTCAAGTGTGTCATAATGTTGTCCGTGTTCCATTGCCTTTTTCTCTTCTTCAAGGTCTTTTCGACTTTTACGTAAATAGATAAATACATCAAGTTCTTGTGGACGGTACATTAGTTTCACCTACCTGCTTGTCTATTATTATTGTTATAAATATGTATGGCTAGCTTGTCCTATGAAAGTGATAGTTCGTCTTTTTTTCTATCTTGCATACATATAATGCAAGGGGGGATATGATGAAAGAATTCCAATTTGGTAATACAAAAGTCATTATCCATTCACCACTTGCATCAATGGAAAAAGAAGAACAAAAAGAATGGTTTCAACAAGAGTGGGAAAAGAAAAATCCAATTTTAAGGTCTATAGTTGAAGCGGCAGTGAGTTGTCAGGAAGACGAAAAATAAAAAGAGCATCCTCTTTACTAAGAGGTATGCTCTTCTTTTTTTTCTAAATTATTCATCGACATAAATAATTGTTTTTTATTGTGAATAGCTTTTTTAGTTCTGTAAATAATAATCTTGATCATTGTTATGGAAAGTAGGTGAAGCTGGAGATAAATCAATACCTTTCTCTAAAGTCTCTAATAAATAATATCCAAATGCTTTATCCTGTTGTATCAAATTATGTAATAGGGTACTTACGCGAGCAATTCTATATTTTGTTTCATCTTGGGTTAATGAGGAATTATCTATTGTAATGAGGCGAAGCTCATCTTGTAGTTTTTGTAATAATGAAAGTTGAATGGTATCCGTCTTTCCTGTTTCAAGATTACTTAAATAAGCTGGTGATACACCAAGCTGTTTTGCAAAAGTGTTTAGCCCAATGCCTTTTTGAGTACGTAGTGTACGAATGTGTTTACCAATTTCATTTATCATAAGACTAACCTCCATGGATTTATTGAAAGGAATACATAAAATGAATAAGCAAAAGAAAATTACAATTACATCAGTAAGTTATGTTCATGATCCAGAATCAGCTCAAAAATGGTTTGAAGCGTATATCAAGATTGTTGAAAAAGAATTAGTTAAAGCAATTAAAAAGGACTAGCTGCTATTTTTGATACATACAGTGTAAATAGAACATCATGAGAGGAGGTCCTGAATTGAAAACCGTTGCATATTATAGAAGTTCAATTGATTCTCAGGAAAACTCAATCGAAATGCAACAAAATTCAGTTCTTACTCGCTCCATTGATATGGCATTGATTATCGATGAAGAATATATTGATGAAGCGGTATCAGCCCGAAAAGTAAGTTTTAAAAAACGTCCAGCTCTACAGAAATTATTACAAGATATCAACAACAACGATGTCGGAACCTTATTTGTATTTAAGCGAGATCGACTAGCTCGAAATGTGATGGAGTATTATGAAATTTATCAAATACTAAGAAACAAGAAAATAAATGTTATTTTAACTGCACCGAATGAGCCGCCAGTGTACTACACACCAATTGGTGAATATCTTGAATTAATTATGGCGGGTATGGCCCAACGTGAAGGCGAACAAATTATTGAACGTTTAAAGCAAACATTAAAGTCAAACTTCCAAAGTGGTAAAAATCCAGGACGTCTTCCGTACGGTTACACATGGAATAAAGAAGCGAAAGAAATTGAATTGGTTGATAAGCAAGTACAAATTGTTAAAAGGATTTATCAAGAACTTGTATCGGGAAAATATGAATCCTTGAAAGAGCTTTGTAGTGTATTAGGCTTGAAAGAAAACGGTAAGTCTTGGACTTCGGCTGATATAAGAAAAATTGTATTAAACCCGACATATATTGGATTGCGTACTATGAATATTTTTGGTGAAGATGTTACTAGTAAATATGAAAGACTTTCCATTATTGATAAGAATACATGGGAAAAAGCATGTAGTGTTATCACCATTTTATCTCCCAAAAAGACTCATCAAGATTATGTATTCGAACAAGTGTTATATCCATTGCAAGACTTATTAATTTGTTCGAAATGTAATGAATCATTACAAAAAGTAAAGGCCAGAAAAAAAGAAAATTTAAAGTATAAATGTTTAAATCATTATGCGGTTTATGTTCTGAAGAGTACAATTGAACCATTAATCTTTGAACGCTGTAAGGAATATTTTGATAGCTTACTTACTTCCCATTTTCATGAACTATTCGATCGATATGAACAAAATGCTAAAAAACAAATACAACAGAAAATACAAACCATTGAAGAGAAAATCCAGCTTATGAATGAAAAGTTAATTACAAAAGTAGATACGTGGTATCACGAAACTGATGCGCCTTATAAGGATCAGAAAGAAGTCGAAATTATGGCGCTGTATGATGAGCTGGCAAAATATAAAAAACAAAAAGAACAGGTAACACAGGAATTAAGTGATGTAAAGCAATTACGTGAAAAGATAAGTAATTATCAATCCTCTATGTCGTTGTCCTATGACGAGATAAAGGAGAATCGACAGTTAGGTTCCTTTTTTCAAGATTTAATACAACAAGTTAAAACTGACGGAAAGAACTGCGAAATTATTTTTAAACACCCATTCTTACGTACTCAAGAGGTGTTAACATCATGAAGCTTTCTCATATATTACAACCAAATATGAAGGCTGCTTTTTATGGGCGTCATTCTACGGATAAACAAGATATGGATATGCAATTGAATTCCGTTATGGAAGTGATTCGCAAATATAATTGTATTCATACTCATTCTTTTCTTGATAAGGCTGTTTCCGCTCGGAAAAATAAAATTACAAGTAGGAAAGAACTTGAAAATATGTTCGAAGCGGCAAAAAGAAAAGAATTTGATTTTGTCATTGTTTATAAAAGTGATCGTTTGGCCAGAGATCCTCTTGAGCATCAAACGATACGTATTGTCATGAAGACACTAGATATTCCCATCATTATTAGTTCAACCGAAATTGTGTATAATACTGATACTGACTTGATTGTGCAACTTATGGAAGATGGTTTTACCAAATATGAAGTGGACACCATTATCGCCAGAACACGATCAGGTCTAGAAAACAAAGCAAAACAAGGGAAATGGCTTGGTGGTAAGCCTCCGTTTGGTTACACATATGATAAGAATAGTGGGCAGTTTATAGAACACCCCGAAGAGCTTTGCTATGTAAAAGAAATCTTCAACTTATATTTAAATGGTCATGGATTTCAGCATATTGCTAATACGCTCCCTAACGGTTCCCGACGCGGAAAAGATTGGGGGAAAGAGAATGTAAAGGCGATTGTGCTTAATCCTTTTTATTGTGGTTTATTATCATGGCGCCGACAAACAGGTGGAAAGCAAAATGTAAGGGATATTTGGGTCGAAGCACCAAACTACTATGTGAAGCCAATTATTTCACGAACGACATGGGAATCATGCTGGCGTATTTATTCAGAAAAACGTAATGGTAATATGGTTCCTAAACATTACAAAACAAGTTTTCTTTTGCAAGGATTGCTTTCTTGTGAAAAGTGCCAGGAACTAATGAAAACAAAGAATCAACAAACAATAAGTTCTACAAATAAAAAGTATGGAGGGAAAATTTATTTCTGTTCTAACTGCAAATTAAGAATAGATGCAGACCTCCTTCATGATAAAGTAGTTAATCAAACACTTACTGATGTAAAAATAAGTGGATTTCATAATGTGTATCATGCTATAGAACAAAAAATTAGGTATGAGATACAAGAATTGAATAACAATATTCAAAAGCATCAGCATCTCTTCGAAAACTACACCATCAAACTTCACAATATTACAGAAGAGCTCAAACAGCGTATGAAAAATAACGATGATAAACGTTTTTTGAAGTCCTTAGCGATTTATCGTTCGGATGTACAGCGAAAACTAGATGGAATCATACAACAAATGAACGACTTTAAACAGCAAATCATCCTTAAAGAAAAAATTGAAAAAAGTAAAGAAACATGGTTACATACTTTGAATGAAGTATTTCAAGATGATGTCAAGCTTCAAGAAATAAGCGATATGGATAAAAGACGATTTTTATTGCCCCTCATTCAATCTGTATTCATTAAAGAAAATAAAAAGCGTAATGAATATGATATTTCATTACAGTTACGAACCGATTTTTCAAAGCGTGATGTACAAAATCAAATCAGCTTAATTTTGTAAAACAGCTATCACATTGGTGGCTGTTTTTTCGTTATTGATGTATCGGTATTTGGGGTGAACTGTAGATGAAAATTCTTTTGCTACTCGGTGATTAGGAGGGAGTGGTATACCACTCCCCCCTAATCACCGAGTTTGATGCTCTTGAGAAAGAGCATGTATCTTAAGGATAAAGGGTTTGTCTTTATTTATTATTATGGACAGTGATTTAGAGAAATAAACATACTCGGTGATTGGGGGATAGGTAACTATTTAAAACATTTGAGAGCTCGGTAATTGGGTAAATAAAAAATGCCTTATCATTCCCGCTGTAAGGAGGCATGAGGGATTATTGATTTGAGTCTAAGATACAACACTTCTTAAAAGTGGACCTTCATCAAACTAAGGTTTCACACTACCAATAAAGAAAAAAACGCTATTCTTTCTGTAGAATTATAGGAAAGGATGGCGTTTTTTATATTTGAGGATAGTGGATTTTCTTAAGTTGATGGATGTGGGGTACCGCCAACGCTATCAAGTTAAGAAATCAAGTCGTATCCAAAACGCGAATTTCGTACATTAAGTGAGTTCTGCAAACGATATTTCATGTTTGTTATGGTACTTTGTCTTTGGTAAGGAGCTTTGGAACTGATTTTTTAACATAAAAGTGCCCTCTATCCAAATGCATTAACAAGCATCATAACAGTGCAACTTAATTACATTTCGGAAGTTGTAAAGAAAAAATGAAATAAAGGAGAGGGGAATTCTTCCCCTTCTCTTTTACTCGCGGCGTTGCCATCGCAATTTATCACACGTTGGGCAATACACGAAGATCCATTCCAGATTAATCGTTCCTCGCCCTGTTGAAATCCACGTCACGCGGAATGCAACATCAAAACATTCCTTGCAGCGATACACCTCATCATGATTTACATCAAATACAACTCGTTTTTGTTTCATTAAAATCATTCCTTTACTTTTATTTGATTCCAATTTACCCATTACATTTGTAAATTACTAGGATTGTATTTTTACGCTGAAAAGGTTAAGGAGACCAAAAGAATTAAAAAAATTTTGATTCGACCACCTCAGCCCATTTTTTTCTTATAAAAGCAAAGAATAGAATCTACCATATATAAAACAATTGAAAGGAGATGTGATACATATGAAAAAATTTATTAAATTTATCCTGGCATTTTTGGTTACGTTTTTAGCAAATATAGCAAGCCAATATATCATTAATATGTTCTTTTAAAAGAAAAGCCTTCCTATATTATAGGAAGGCTACGTTATAAAATAAAAACCTATTAAAATATTGAAGGTTAATAATTTTGTAAGAATTAATGAAAGAAATTTTATTAATTAGGATTATTAAATTTACTGTTTTTCATGTTAAGATGAAGTCAATTGTTATCGTAAGGTGATTGAGTTGCTATCCTTTCTCTAATATTTTTTGAGGGAAGGGAGGTGCGAAGATGGAAATAACGGAACTATTTGATTACTTAACCAATTTATTACATGATCCTATTCAGGGATTTTTAACAATAATCTTAGCAGCATACGGAGATAAGTTAGCTGATAAAATCAAAAATAAATCAAATAAAAGAATCGTCCCAAAGGCCTGCCAGCGTGAGGACGATTCTAAACAAAAATAATATTTTGGCAACCGATCTTATGATAACAGTTACCCAGAGAGATGCGCCAACATCTCTCTTTTATTATATACTCCAGAGTATTACTACAATACTACTACAGTAAATATAACAAACATATGCTTAAAAGTACAAATGGAATGTTATGGGGATAAAAGACCACTTACTTCGCTTGTATCAACATTTGATTGAAACAAAAAAGCCTTCTGTATACCAGTAAGGCTTCTTTTTGATTATTGGTCCATTTTTGAAGGTTTTTTAATATTGTTTTATGTATTTATTAAGGTAAACATAATAAAGTTACAAATGAGTTTGGGGAACAGAATATATTTAAATTCGGTTACATCCCTGCTAATTAAACCAATACAATCGCCACAGTACCCTCATGTCAGCCTATAAAAATATTAAAGATGAGAATTTCAGATATTATATTTTAAAGCAAAAAGCAGATGTATTCCACGCGATGAAGAGCTTCTTTAGAGAAGAATCAGGAGAGAAAATGGCATAACCCCTTTAAAAAGGGGTTATTTTTTTGTTAACTTTTTATTTTTTCAGTTGACAATGATAATGAAAATCATTATCATTTATTCGAGATATGATTACATTTAGATTTATATATTTTGGAGGAGATGTAAAGTTGAAAAAAAATAAAAGAAAACATATAAATGCGATGATTATCGCTGCGGCGTTATCACTTCCATTTGCTACGTATTCAACGCCTGCTTTAGCGGCAGTAGCAATCGAGGCGAATAAAACTGGACAGACTTTAGAAGATGGTACATATGATGCTGTTATGAAAGCATATAAAGATAAAACGAATGAGGAGTCTATGGCAGCTGTTTATATAAAGGATCCTAAGTTAACGATTGAGAATGGAAAGAAAATTGTAACGGCAACGTTAAGTGATAGTGATTTCTTCAAATACTTGAAAACAGAAGATATTCATACTCCTGGTGTGTTTCATGATGTAACAGTAATATCAGAAGATAAAAAGAAAAATGGAACGAAAGTGATTCAGTTTGAAGTAGGAGAATTAGGAAAAAGATATGATATGCAAATGCATATTTATATTCCGACAATGGCCTATGATAATAAATATCAAGTGCAGTTTGAAGTAAATGCTTTAAATTTAGAAAATAATGTTCCAGAAAAGCAAAAGGAAAATAAAGAGGATCAACAGGATGAAAACGGAAATGTAATATTAGATAAGCAATTACAAAGGCATATTAATAAATATAATTTGAATAGAGAGAATCTAAATACGCCAATAACTAAGGAAGATTTATTAAAAATTAAATCTTTAATAGTCGTTGAAGCTAAAAGTAAAGGAATACAAAACGTAACTGGTTTAGAATATATGACTAACTTAGAAACCTTAACATTGGAAGAAGTTAAGTTAGAAAATATACAATTTATCTTGAATTTGAGACAATTGAAATCATTAAGTATAACTTATGGTGAACTTAAAGAGATTGGACCTTTGACTGAGTTAGAGAATATTGAGAGTTTAAACTTGAGAAACAATAAAATCTCAGATTTAAGCCCATTGAGTCAAATGAAGAAGATCAAAATGCTAAATTTAAATAGTAATGATATAAAAGATATTAAACCATTATTTACAGTAACGACTTTAAAGACTTTGACTGTAGCAAATAATCATATTAGTAATGCTAATCTTGCTGGGATTGAGCAATTGAAGAATGTGAAGAGTTTATCTTTAAGTAACAATGGACTTACTAATATTGAACATATTACACCAATGAAAAAATTAGTAGAGTTAGACCTTTCTAAAAATGAATTAGAAAACATCGAACCTTTATCAAGATTGTCTACTGTACAATCACTTAATTTAGAAGAAAACTATATTTCAGATATAACTCCACTTAGTCAATTAACAGGTTTATATGATTTAAAGCTAGGGTCAAACGAAATTCGTGATGTTAGACCGGTTCAAGAGTTAGGAAAAAGAATGTACATTGACGTTCAAAGACAAAAAATCTTTTTAGATGATGTGGAAAAAGATAAGGAAGTTAAAATACCTATCTATAATTTACAAGGAGAGCCACTCAATACTATTCAATTAAAGAATGGAGATGGAATAGTTAATAATGGTTCTGTTAAATGGAGTACTACTGGTGAAAAAACATACGAATTTATGTTAGATATAAAGCCAGAAGAGAATCGTATTAAGTTTAATGGAACAGTAATTCAAAATGTTGTTGAAAGGTTAGATGAAATAAAGGAAACAGTAAAAGAGGATCGAGAACAAAATGGAAATGTAATACTCGACAAGAGTTTACAACAACATATTAATCAAAAGAATTTTGGTAGAGAGAATCTAAATGCCCCTATAACAAAAGAAGATTTATTCAAGATTAAAACATTAGAAATACTTAAAGAAAAAGGAAAAGAGATAAAAAATCTAACTGGTTTAGAATACATGACGAACTTAGAAAACCTCACTTTAGAAGGAATAGGGTTGAAAAATATTGAATTTATCTCGAACTTGAAACAATTGACGGATGTAAATTTATCTCATAATAAAATTGAAGATGTAACGCCGTTATCTTCACTAGAAAATTTACAGTGGTTAAACCTTGCAGATAATCGTATTAAAGATGCATCAGTTCTTGGTTCAATGTTAGACCTACTCAGTTTAAAATTAGCCGGAAATGAGATTCGTGATGTAAGGCCATTGATACAATTAGGCCAATGGTTTTCAATTGACGTTGGAAGACAGAAAATCTTTTTAGACGAAGCGAAAGTAAATGAAGAAATTCAAGTTCCTGTATATGATTTAGAAGGAGAAATTATTGAGAATATTGAGCTAACAAGTGAGGGTGGAACGTTTAATAATGGAGTAATGAAATGGAGTACTTCGGGTGAAAAGGTATATAAATTTGATTTAGATTCGGATGAAACTAGTATAAGTTTTAACGGAACAGTAATCCAGAATATAGTTGACAAAGAAGAAGTAAAAGAACCAACAAAAGAA
>NZ_JAKUFT010000067.1:0-28230 GCF_022663605.1 Bacillus cereus group sp. BfR-BA-01379 | reverse complement strand
TCAAATTATATCGGCGATTTTTCAGATATATCGACTTATCGACAAATCACGACACAAAAAAGGAAACACCATTACGCACCGGTGTTTCCTTTTTCTTTATACCAATTATATATACGAAGCGCGTCTTCTTTTCGCATATGCTTCACTTCATATCTATGCCCCGCTACTGATACGGCAGCTGTACATAACTCGTCTTTCTTTTGAAAATATGATTGATTGTATCCTACTGCTTGAACATGCCTTCTTCGCATGATTCCTGTATATTTTGCAAGGCCTCGGTATACCATGACTAACTGATTGTCTCGTATCATATATCCACCACTTGTATACCGGGCGTATGAGAGTAACGTAAATATGATAAATAGTGGGATTAAAGTGAATAACGCCATATTTTGCTTAAAATATATACTCGCACCGATGATCGGCACTGCGAGTATGGTACTTGTAATCCAACCCATTATTATGTAACGGCGTAATGCAGCTTTCGGTAAATGAACGATTTCTTCTTCCGTTTCATACGGTAACTGCAAATACGTAAGTAACTGCTGGACATCTTTTTTCTTCATAAAAGGATGTAACATCACTTCATGCCCTGCTGCTTCTATACTTTGAATAACTTCCACTTCGACAGAGCAATAACCGAACGGCTGGCGAAGAATTCCTTCTTTCACCGTAATTGCTTGAATGCGGTGTAGTTTTAAAACAAACTCTTTCTTATCAAATAACCCTTGCACGATGCGAATTTCATTTCTATTTCGCTCAATTTTAAAGTTCGCATATTTTAACGCATAACCAGCTGTCGAAACGACCCACGAAACCGCCATTAAAATCGCAGCCATAACAATTAATTCATATACACCGTTATCCATCACATACGCTTCTACTTTATTGATGAGCCATTCTGGTAGAAATTGATTAAACTCTGAGTAAATAAGAAGTAATCCAGAAAACACTAATCCGAATCTACCAGACGTAATGGAAGCTGCTAAAATCTCTTTCACCGTTAACTGATAAACTGTCTTATTTTCTGCTGTTGCGGACTCTTCTTCAGTCACAACGCTTCTTTCTTTATGTAATAAAGCAATCAGTTCCTTCGCTTCCTCTTCTCTAATACCAGCTAACATCACTTCTGGTTCAGTACCGCCGCCCGCTACTTCAATATTTAATTTCGTCAGTCCGAGCAGCTGATAAATGATGTTAGAAGACGTACTAATATTTTGCACACGTTCTTTATTTAAGTAACTTTCCTTCTTTACAAAAACGCCGTGTTTAATATGTACAATATTATTTTCAACCCAGTACACTTTGAAATACCATTTTATCGCTGAGAAAATTGCCATAATAAATATAATAAACAAGATGAAAAGATAAAAGACATACCAAGGTTTCACCTGTTCTTCAGGTTTAAACATAACAAGGATAATAAGTGGAAATAAACTCGAAATCCGAATACCTAATAAAATCGTGATCGGATGTTGCCTCTTATACATCCTCCTCACTCACTTTCGCAAGTTCTCCAATTTGTCTTTTCAGTTGCTCTGCTTCTTCCTTCGTTAAGCCTGGAATACTATGAGAAGTTGCCGCTGTTGAAATATGTAATTCTGCTAAATTATACTTTCTCATAATCGGGCCCTGTTCAATCGTTACGTGCTGCACGCGCATCATCGGAATAAGTACGCGTTTCACAACGAACATTCCCTTTTGTATCTCAATCTCTTCTTCATTTAATCTGTAACTATAATAACGTTGACGTAAATTTGGAAACACGAAATAATCAAGCGGGATAAATGTAATAGCGCCTGTTACTAACAAGCCAAACAACCAGCCCCACCAATTAAAATTGATCATAAAAAAGAAATATGCAATTACGACTGCTAGTATAACTGCCGCCCCAATTAAAGCGTGAATTCGCCACACTTTCAGCATATTAGAATGAATCTCCCTTTCTAACGGCTGCATCTCATCACTCCAATTATATGAATTTATTAATTATATATTAGTTGGTATATACATTTTTGTAAAATTATAGTTCCTCTACATCGTATCAATCATTTCTTTAAAATTCCCTTCATTAATCGAGTACACTTGAAACTGAATATAATCTATGTCGTTCGTATTCGGACGGGCGTATGGCAAAATAGTAAATTTAGAAGCTGATCTTCCTAACATATCTACAATCATTAAAGACACATCAATATATTCGAAATCCACACGGAATACTACCGCTTCCCCTGTAAATTCATAATCTTTAATCGCATCATAAGATTTATTCGCACTAATTAACATTATTTTTAATAGTTGATTCAAATTTTCTGGTTTAAAATTCATCATATACGCAGCTCCTTTTTCAATAAAACACTATGAAAATAGTGTAATCTTATACTTTCATAGCTTTACACATCAATTATATAAAAAATAAAGCTAGTTTTTTATAAATTTTTTGATATAATTACTTACGGGAAACGGGAAGATATTTATCTTCCCTTGTGTTTTTATTTGCATCTAGTACTTTTGCTAGATGCCTTTTTTTATGTAAAAAAAGGTACCCTCATATACTTTGAGGATACCTTTTTCATCAATTTAGTGCATTTCAATAATTGTACCGTCTTCGAATACTTTGAATACGCCAGTAAATCCTGCTCCAGCTGCGCCTTCTATTTTATATGTTGTACGCACTCTAATTTGATAATATTTCTTTCCATTCTCTACTTGCGTATTCTCTAGCGTGTAATCATAGTCTTCTTTATATTCATTTTTGATATATTCTTTCGCTTTCTCAAAAGTAAATGCATGTTGATTCTTTTCAGCTTCTACCTTTTGATTTTTTTCTGCCTCAGTTTTTTGATTCTTTTCTGCTTCTACCTTTTGATTCGTTACTACATTTGTTTTTTGTGCTTTCGTTGCCGCTTCACTCTTTGCAGTTTTTTCCTCTTCATTCATTTTAGTAACTAATCCTACTGCTTTTTTATTATATTCTTCAAGGTTCTTGTTATCTTTTGTTTCTGCAACTAGCTTATTTACTATCTCTTTCGCTTCTGTATAATTTTTCTTACTGATTAACTCTTCACTTTTCGTCAGTTGCTCGCTATACTTCTTTTTTTGCTCTAATACAGCTAGTAATGCTGTTCGTTCTTCCTTTGCCTGCTTTATAAGTGTATTATTCCCATCCTTCATGTTCTCTACTTTTTCAAATGACTTGATGGATTCTTCTACCTTTGTTTCTTCTTTTAACTTCACTGCTTCAATCATTATTTTCGTTTGTTCTACAAGCACTATTACATCTGAATCGTCTTTTTTCTCATCTAGCGCTCGCTCAAATGATGATAAGGCATTTTTATATTCTTTATTCGTTAACGCTGTCTTCCCTGCATCCATTTCCTTTTCAAAATCTCCATTACTACATCCAGCTAACATTAAAAATGTAATTCCAATTACCGTTAATAACTTCCTCATTCTTTCTCCCCCTATGTGTTCCTAAAACAATAACTTCATATGTATAAAGGTCTGTGTAGTAATTAGACTGAAAATAAAGATGTACTTTGTGTGTGGGAAAGGAAGTACATTTCATTTACTATCATTACTTAAAACTCCTAAATAGTTGGTAGTTGGTTTTCTTCTTCTTTTAAAGACAGAAAGGAATTTTAATCATGTGCGTAAAGTTCTCACCAGGCTCTTTACTACACACACTCTTATACACATAGAAAAACTATTTTTAGTTTGTTATTTTTTTAACTTTACATATTCTCGGTTTGTAACATACCGAAAAACAAAAAGAAAACAAACCGTAACATAAGTTACCGTTTGTAACTATCTTGTAACATAAATGTAACATAAGGGTTTTAAACATACAATAGTTTTTTTACATTATTTTCCCCCGCTCATTATCATTAAGCCAAAAAGTAAACAGTACTCTGAAACAAAAATTCCTTACACTAATAAAAAAAGCCTACTAATGAAAGTAGACTTAAAATAATGCCGAATACATTTTACAACTAAAAACTTTTTAAGAGTATCAAATTAATAATTTGTCAGTTCATTCTCAGGAGTTTGAATAATAACAGGATTTTTCCCGGGATCAATCCATCTTAAAATATCAATCACATTTTGTTTATCTACACCTGTACATCCTTCTGTCCATGAAGTAGAGACATGGAAGAAGATTGCGCTTCCTTTGTATGGTGTACGTGATTCCGTATTATAATTAATTACGAATCCATAATCATACGCTGGGATATACATATTTTCAGCTGACTTCCATCGACCTCTTACAGGCTTTTCCTGCAGGGTATTATAGTATGGGGATGTAGAATCATCTACCCAGACATGATTTGGTGTTAAATGAATAAAGGGAAGTTTCGTACCAGGATTCCCTTGTCTACCGAAAGCTGAGCCAATTGTGTATTTTCCCCTTGGCGAACTCATACCACTTTCACTCATCTCAACTGCAAAACCTTTTTTCCCAATATATCCACTTATATTCTTTTGCTCTCTCCATTTCCCATTTGAATTTTCAAATGTACGAATCTGAGCTTGATTCGTATTATAGCCTTTTGTTGTGACTAAAATAACCTGTTGATTATTTTGAATCGTTTTTAGGTTGTCGATTACTGTTCTAGATTCATTCGTATTCATCCATTGTAGACCAGAACCAGTTTTTATACGTAACCACGTACCTCTTTCTTCCACTACTGTCACCGTTTGCGCTGTATATTTTAACAGTACATTCGCTGAGTCTGCTGGATAATCATATGTGAAAAAGTCTCTATTAATATGAATTCTTTTCTCGTTTAATAAGATCCATTTGAACCCTTGATATGTATGAATTTTAATCCAATCATCTCCTCTTTCTTCATACACTGTTACATTTTGTGGTGTACATTCAAAAGCGATTCCTGAAGATAATGAGGCATCGTGATAAGCAAAGAAATCTTTGGACATCTGAATTTGTTTACGCTTGAACTCTTTATCTTTTGAAGTATCAGTTCGAGCGACTAAACTTACCGTTTCAGCACGAGTAATCGTTTGATCAGGCTTCCAATTATCATGACCGTATCCATTTGAAATACCTAATTCAACCAAGATGTTTACATAGTTCTCGCTCCAATGCCCTTTTAAGTCGTTAAATACTGTCGGAGGATTCCCTATCACTTTCTCTTGTAATTTATATGCATTTACTAGCATAGAAGCCATTGCGCCTCTCGTTAGCTTTCCATTAGGATTAAATTTCCCGTTCCCATCCCCTTTAATAACACCCGCTTTTTCTATAACCGCAATATACGGCGCTGCCCAGTTCCTTTTTGAGTCCTCAAAAGAAGGCGTTGCCGATTGATCGACAGGAAGATTCAATATTTTCGCCATCATTTTGGCAGCTGAGCCTCTATCTATCTCTAAATTTGGTGAAAACGTGCCATCAGGCATACCTGACAATACATTTTTACTTGTAAGATAATCTACTGATGGCTTTACCCAACCCGGAACATCCGGGAAACTACTTGGAGCTGCTTGCACTTCATTCTTCGTTACGTTTTCCATTTCAGCTAAAGAGCTTGAAGAAATAGAAAGAGATCCTACCGCAATCATACCTATCGCTGCTATTTTTATAAGCCTCATATTTATATATGTCCCCTCTTCTTAATTAAACTAACTCGTAGTACTATTGTGATTCGTTTCACAAAAACTATCATAATGACAGATCACACAAATGTTAATTATAACCTTTTATCCTAAATATCCCAATAACAATATAAAAAGAAATACTATACTACCAGTTTACTGTTTATATTAGAAGCGAAAAAATAAAGCTAGCTTTTTCTATACTTGATATAATCATATATAGAAAACGGAAGATTTTTATTTGTATCTAGTTCTATTGCTACATGCCATTTTACATAGTATCGGGGGATAATAATGAAGAAATTTACTATTAGCTATATAGCATGTTTACTAGTTTTCTCTATTGGTATGAATGTTTTACCATATGCAAGCATTCCAAATTATGCGGATTCATGGGGACCGATTTGGGTATCTATTATTGCGGTTTCAATTCTTGGAAGCATTCCTGTTCTTATCGGTTGTTTAATAGGTGAATTTTGTTATAGAAAAATAAAAGGAAGTCACGAATTAAAAATCGGTATTCCATTATTTATATTGTTAGGTATTTCTTACAATCATTTACTCTTTATGTGGTTTAACAAAAGAGATTTTCTATCCTTTTATTTAGAAGCTTTTCTGGATACTGGCCTTCCGATTACTGTATCATCTTTAATCTTTTATCTTATAAGACGGCGTTAATTCTTGATTCACTACATAAAAAAATGTTATTACTCCTGTTACATCGAGTAATAACATTTTTATTTTAATCTATTTAACAAATTTGCTTCCAACTAGCATCCTTCACATCTTCACTAGTCGGCTTTCTAACTGATTTCACAAAACATTCCTCGCAAGCACCAAATGCAATGAAGTTTTGCTGCGCTTGTCTTAACGAGACTTCATTTGCCCCGCCTTCAAAGTCAGGATCATTAAACTGAACCTCATCATCTTCCCAATAACATATATTACAAATTCCATATGTACCTGGTGGTTTTTCTTCTAGTGTTTTATATCCGCAGCACGGACATGTGTATTTCATTATTTCACTCCATTGTTAACTTGTTTTTTCTCCCATATATTCCGCCCCATAAAGAATGTAACAGCACAAATCATAGTTATTACCATGAAAGTAGTATTAGAATCTTCATATGTAGTTGGAATTCCAACCGTTACGGAAACAATACTACAAGCTAAAAGTAAATATAATAATAAAGATATAATATAGCTTAGTTTAAATCGTACAATGATACCTCTAAACAATAACTCACCCAGTAGACAGCCACCTAAAATAATAGGTACTCCGAAATACAATGTAAGGACTCCCATTTGCGCAGTAGATTGAATTATCTTTCCAATTATGTTCGGCGAAGTCATCTCATCATTTCTTCCCATCCTATCGAATAAATCAAGTGCCGTTACTGAAATAAAGAAACTTAATATAGAAAATGAATACGGTATTAAAAATTTGCTCACTCTCATTCACCTCGCTTTTTTTGTTTCACATATATTATTCATTACTTTCACAAAAAAAATAGCCCTCTATGCTAAAACATAGAGGGCTATTTTTTTATAAAAACCTATACCTTATCCTGAAGTGCGCCCCTAAACAGAACATCTAAACTATCTGTGCCCTATATTCTTTAGGGGCTAGGTGATTATTAGAAATTAGTGTCTTCTTTTTTATAATATTCTTTTGAAATCTCTTCATAAAATGCAGCTGATGTCGTGTAGAAATAAGGTACTAACCATAAGAAACCGATTCCTAAAGTAAGAATACTTAAAATGAACCAACCTAAGAAACTTAAGCATAGTAAAAAGTAATCCATTTTATGTCCATTCATCATACGACGACTTTCAGTAATCGCTTGATTCGCTGTATATTCTGGATGATCATTCAAAATAAAATATGTCATAGAATAAGAAAATGATTTAATAATACCTGGAATAATAAGAAGTAATGTCCATAGAATCAAGTACACATTCATTAGTAAATATGTTAAAAACGATTTCATAAACTTACTTCCATCGTTAAACCATCTAAATATGTGACCAATACGAGCATTAGTCCCACGAATTACATTTAAAACAAAATAAGAAGCACCTATTGTTAACGGACCGATAATAAACATTGCAATAATAGTTACTGTAAGCGACTCATTTGCTTCTTCCCAACCCCAAAACATCGAGAAAATACCTGTGGTTAGCATTTCCACAGCTCCAATAAGGATTCCGACTAATAACGTTGCCCCTACCGCTAATCCCCATCTTCCTTTTAATGCATCAAGTGCTTCTCTTTTTAACTGACTTATCATATATAGCCTCCTAATACTTTTTCTATATTAGTATACCATTTATATCAAAAATTCCACAGATTTCCCTGAAATAGAAGCATACTACTTTTTTGATATGTATTGATATATGTGGGCTGTTGCTGTACTAATATATGGATTAAGTCACTCATTTTCCTATAATAAAAAAAGCCCGCCTTTCCTAATAGGCAAGCTTTTTCAAGTTAATTCTCACTTAATTTCTTCTTATACCAATCCTGCATTCTCTCCGCATCTTCTACTCTCGTATGCTCTAATTTGTAATTCGATGATGCATTAGAGAATTTATACGTACATAGATTTGCACGGCGCTGGAAATATGATTGTGTCTTTTCCATTGATTGAACGTGTCTTCTTCTAACAAGTCCTGTATATTTTCCAACGCTGCGATATACAAGCGTAATTTGCTCTCCGTTTACACTGTAACCATTTGTTTTAAATGTTGCGTATCCAAGTGTAAAGATGAGAATCGCGAGCGGAATTAATGCCCACATGATGAAGTGCTTTTCAAAGTATATACTTATCCCAGTAAGCGGGATTGCTAGCATTGCGAAAAAGATGAAACTATCAATGAGATAGCGGCGTAATGCTGCTTTTGGTAATGAAATAATGTTTGTATTCAGTTCGTATGGTAATTGTAAATGTGCGAGTAACTGTTGTACGCGATCTTTTCGAATGATAGGATGCAATGTAACTTTTTCTTTCTCGTCACCCAATCCTTTACCTTGAATAACTTCTACTTGCACAGCACAATAACCGAATGGCTGACGTAACATACTTTCTTTTATCGTAATACCTTGAATACGGTGCAATTTTAGGACGAGTTCTTTTTTCTCAAGTAACCCTTGAGCAATGCGGACCTCATCATTTCTTCGATTTACTGTGAAATTACCATGTTTTAACGCGTAACCAATTGTCGATATAATCCACGAAAGGACGATCAAAATGGCTACCATGAAAATCCAACCATATATATCATGTTCCATTATATATGACTTTACGCCATTCTCTATCCATTTCGGAATGTACTCATCTACTTGGTGATACACGAAAAAGATTAATGAGAATAATAGTCCAAACTGACCAGATGTAACAGAGGCTAATAAAATCTCTTTCCAAGTTAACTTGTATTCTGTCGATTGTTTTTCCTCTGTAACGATTTCTTTTTCTACTGTGTTTTCTGCTGTTTCATCTAGCGTTTCTTCTGCTTTCACTTCTGGCGTTGGCTCATTTAGCATTGCAATAAGTTCTGTTGCTTCTTCTACTGTAATACCAGCTAAGCTAACTTCTGCATCGTCGCCCCCACCAGCTGTTTCGATTTGAATTTTCTTTAAGCCAAGCATTTGATATAACACGTTAGAACTTGTATTAATTGTTTGCACACGCTCTTTATTTAAGTAGCTCTCCTTCTTCACAAAGAGCCCTTGTTTCACATGTAATACGTTATTTTCAACCCAATATGTTGTGTAATACCATTTTTCAAATGCTGAAAAAACGGTGAGTAAACCGAATGCAGCGGGAATTAAATACCAAAACGGAAACTTCCCATTCAAACTAAACATAAAAATAATAAGTGGTATAAAATCTGTTATTTTTAATTCTAATAACATCGTGATTGGATGCTGCCTCTTATACATCCTCATCACTCACTTTCGCCAATTCTGCGATTTTCGTTTTCAACATTTCTGCTTCATACATCGTTAAGCCTGGGATGCTATGAGAAGTTGCCGCTGTTGAAATGTGTAATTCTGCTAAGCCATATTTTCTCATAATCGGCCCTTGTTCAATCGTAACGTGCTGTACACGAATCATCGGTACTAATACACGCTTTACGACGAAAAGACCGTGCTGAATTTCAAGTTCTTCTTCATTTAGTTGATAGCTATAATAACGCTGACGAAGTTTCGGGAATACGAAGTACTCCAATGGCGCTAGTGCAACCGTTAAGCCGATTAACACGTACAAAATCCACGCCCACCAATCAAACTTTATCATGAGGAATAGGTAAGCTAAAATGACGAGAATACCGATTCCTTCTTCAATTACAGCACGAACTTTCCACACCTTGACCATGTCAGGGTGA
Source organism: Bacillus cereus group sp. BfR-BA-01379 (assembly GCF_022663605.1). Lineage (NCBI taxonomy): Bacteria > Bacillati > Bacillota > Bacilli > Caryophanales > Bacillaceae > Bacillus > Bacillus cereus group sp. BfR-BA-01379. The sequence goes on along the minus strand of NZ_JAKUFT010000067.1, from coordinate 18,228 downwards.
ATTTCATTTTTCAATGGATCCATGTAACCACTCCAAATCTAGTAATCTAATATATGAATACTCTCAATCTATATTTTACATAACTTTACATAAAATTGAAATTTTATTATTTATCCTCTTTTTTCTCCGGAATAAAATATCCGAACCAAAGTAACCAAATGAAACCGATTAGTTTCATCCAACTTCCATCCGTTTGAAAAGCTTCAATCATGCCTGGAATTTTATACACCCCAATAAATCCAAGAAAACCGAGCCACCAGTTTTTTTGCATTTTCATCCTTATTCCCCTTTCATTACGTTTTTCACATTTCGAATCCAAATTTCTTTATACTTTAACTCGAATCCCATGAGCATGTAATTACTCATATTATCGATCACGAGCGCTAACGTATGAGCATTTTCTTCTGTTGCATGTTGTGACACAACGTCAAGTTCCACACCTTTCTTCAATAAATCGTGGAAACCATTTAAGAAATCTTCTTGTATTTCAAATAAGCGTTTCTGATACTTTTCATTTCGCGATGCAGTTACGATAAATTCATTTATGACGCGTAATATTCCTTCTTGCCCTTCATATTCAGAGAGCATATGTAAACCATCTGAAATTAACTTTTCTGCAAAGTTTTCTTTCGTATATTGCTCTTTATCGAAATAACTCACGAAATGATACCCAGAAAAAATTTCTTCAAATAAAAAATCAACTAACGCTTCTTTAGAAGAAAAATGATAATAAATAGCCGGTTTTGAAATACCTACCTCTTTCGCAATCATGGAAAGGCTCATCTTCTCAATGCCGTGCTCTGCCATGAGTTTAAATGATGCCTCGACAATATTTTGCGATGTTTGTAAATTCTTTGTCATACTGTACCTCACTTATTTTTACTTACCGGTCGGTAAATAAATTGTAAAATAAAAAATCATCGTTTGCAAGTTTGATTCAAAACTGTATATTACTTTTTCAATCTACATTACGGATCTAGGATCATATTCCTTAATAATGACTACAATAATCTTGAATCCAGTTAAACTACAAAAAGCACCTTTGTGAGTGCTTCTTGTAATTTAATATTTAGGACCCATATAATCATAGCTTTGGTCCAGCGCTTTCAATAAATCAATCGCACCCTTTAACTCCCTTTTATCAGACTCTAATTCTTCCATCCTTCTTTCGATATCTTTTTTAAAAGATTCTAAATCGCTAATGGCTTTTTTCCCTACTCCAAGTTGCGACCAGCTTGATAAGAGTAAATTATGTACATTACTTACAACTCTTTTATTATGATTTAAGTCTTGAATCATATGGTCAAATTGTTGTATTGCTTGATTCAAAGCTTCTTCATTTAAGTAAATTCTCGGCATCCTAATCTTCTCCCTTAATATTGTTGATCCGTCTTCTTATAATCATCGGCTTTCTTCTCAATAAAATCTGAAATTTCCGTTGCTGTTCGTATGTACCAAAAACTTAAATGCTCTACATGTGCACGTATATTATTTACTTTAGCTTCTACCCGTCTACTTTCAGCCGTTTCTAATAATGTCATCATATTAGAAATTAACCTCGGTACTCTATCTTGAAATTCTTGCGCGTTTCGCTTCATATCTCTTACAGCCTTTTCCAAATCCTCTACAACTACACGAATCTCTCCCCCGCCTAATAACGCGCCTGGTGAATCATAAACTCTTTCATTCGTGTCTACATTTAACAAGTATTTATTGGATAAAGACCCATTCTCTCCAAACCGGAAGTTCTGATCTGTTTGATAATGATAACCAGGGCCACTTATCGAATTCAAAAATCGAGTAACCTCCATCCCAAGCTTTTGCTGTAATGATAGCTTTGACATCTCTTCTTTTGAAATTGGTGGTGTTACCGCATAAGTAGAGCCTATATGACTTTCATATGCACCAAATGGTCCATAGCCAATTGAATCATTTCCGTGAACAACACTTACAATTCTATTATTAAACTCACCATTATTTGCTCTTTCTTGTAAATCAGGTGGTAACAAATGTTTTGCACTCGGCGCATTCCATGACATACATCTTACATTGTCATTAGATGCCGCTGCATATTCCGCTAAAGCCCCCCCTAACGAATGACCCGTCGTATATATCTCTACATCATCCCTGTCCTTGTATGTATCCGTTACTTGTTTCATGACCCTTTCAGCTTGTTCGAATTGATTATGTGTTTCCCAGCGCTGATTCTCTTCATTCCAATATTTCTTTGAACCTTCATTCTCAGTCCCTGCTACAGGAGGTGCTGCTGGTTCATGAACACCTTCTCGTAATACAAAATGATTGGTATCCGTTTTTAAATCCTTCATGCCTTCCCCTGGCTTCATCGGAATGCCTAAAGAGTTTTTCTCTATAATTTTATCCCCTTCTGTTCCTCGGAAAGATACCATAACTTGCTTTTTCCCATCGACATCTCGTTCAAAGACTACTGCGTCCATTCCGGTTTGTTTGTCGTGGAACGTCTCGCTTACTTCCCATTTTTGTAAAGGATTACCTTTGTTGTCGGTGACCTCAATACTGTTTCCTAACTTCTCATCACCACGATAAGCAAACCTTGACATTTGATAATAACTAGAATCTAAAACTTTATCATTTTCATTCAAAACATTTCCCCTCCCAGATAATTTAATATATTCTAAATATAGAATAACATTAATGGAGGGATTTTGATTGAAAAAATATGGTATAAGATTATTCATTATCCTTACACTTATACTTTTAGGGGGATGCAGTATGAATAATAAAACAAATGAAGAAAAAGAAATAGTAGCAAAGGCAGAAGAGATAACCATTAAATATTTTAAAGAAAGAGAGGAGCTAGATGTAGTAATTACAGGACATGAGTTCTCCCCCAATGATTTTCAAACTGTTTTTATAGATGGACATGTTAAAGGAGATGAAAGCAAAACGTTTGGAGTAGGTGTAGAATATGGGGGTGGAGAGTATAATATAAGTTCTAGATCATACTCTAAAAATCTAAAATTAAAAGAATAATTATTAGACACTCACTAGAGTGTCTTTTTTACGTAAAATATTTTAGCATATAAATTTTTTTATTAACAAAATGATTTGTATCTGTTTTTAAATCCCTCATACCTTCCCCTGGCTTCATCGGAATGCCTAAAGAGTTTTTCTCTATAATTTTATCCCCTTCTGTTCCTCGGAAAGATACCATAACTTGCTTTTTCCCATCGACATCTCGTTCAAAGACTACTGCATCCATTCCGGTTTGTTTGTCGTGGACAGTTTTATCAACCTCCCATGTTTGTAAAGATTCCCCTTGTTTATTAGTAACAAAAACTCTTTTATCCAATTCTTTATCACTTTTATAAGCTGCATGTGCTAATTGATAATACGTCCCATCTAAAACTTCTTTTTTTTCACTCAAAACATTTCCCCTCCTGTAATATTTGAGATATTCTAATAATTAAGATACCATTATTGGAGGATAAATTTGAATATTACAATCAAAAAAATTAGTTTTTTTCTATTCTTTATATTTATAAGTATTTTAGGGGGATGTACTATGGATAAAAAAAATGAAGAGCAACAAATAGTTGAAAAGGCACAAGAAAGAACAATCCAATACTTCAAAGAAAAACAAGACTTAGATGTAGTAATCACTGATTATAGATTTGGTCCAAGTGATTTACAAGGTATCTTTATCTCCGGCTATATAAAAAATGATGAAAGCAAAACATTTAATATTACAATAGAATACGGTGGAGATGAATATACAATAGGTTCTATCTCTACAAGTGAAAATTTACATTTAAAATAATAAAGAAAAGGCACTCTTTTAAAGTGCCTTTTCTTTATACCTCACCACACAATGTTCAGTGAATATAAAATTTATTGAAGAGGAATATAACGCAACATTCATGGAGTGATTATTCTTGAAAAAATATGCTATAAGATTATTCTTTACTTTCACACTTATCCTTTTAGGAGGATGTACGATAGATCAAAAAAATACTGAACAACAAATCGTTAATAAAGCAACAAAAGAAACCATTCAGTATTTCAAAGAAAAAGAGAATTTAGAAGTGACTATTACAAATCATAGATTTCCTTCTAATGATATCGAAACTATTTTTATAACGGGTCATATCAAAGATGATACAAATAAGAAATTTACTACTTCAATTGATTATAAAGATGATTATAATATCGGTTCTATCTCTACCACTAATTTCAGCCTAAAACGCTGAAAAGACAATCTGAATTATACATTCTTCTTTTCAAGCATTAATCATGAAAACAAAAAAGCATCCTAACTCACAATTTAGGATGCTTTCTTTTTAATTCCTATTTAACAATCGCATACGATAACAATTCATCGTTACTTCGCCGAGCCTTTGCAGTAGTTGATAGTTCGCATAGGCGCCGACCGGGGCACCGATTATTGGTACGAGCTGAAGCATTTTTGCTAAATCAATATAGTCTCGGTACTCTGTTTGGAACTTTTCCCAGTCCATATGATTTTCTTTTTCTGTATCCCACGTTTCGATTGCTTTCCATATTTCTTTTCGGTGGTCGTCACTTGAAAAGGCAAGCTGGAAAACGTGAAGGATGAAAAGACGCTCTTCTTTATCGCTCGTATCAAATCCGTACAACGTTGCTGCATCGAATAAAAATTTAATTTTAATGCCGAGTAAAAGCGGAAAGTCAGCAAGGCCAAGGAGAATACCGCCAGCTCCTGTCCCTGCTCCTTCTGCCGCTGCTATTTTTTTGTACTCATCCATTTTTTTACGTACTTCGTCGTCTCTTCTTTGCAATGACCAGTTCGTCTCTTTTAATTTCGGCTTTATAAAGTTTGATCCAGCACTAATCGTTTGCACCATCATCCGAATCGTTTCTGTTAATACTTTTTGCACTTTCGCCGGAATAAGCTGTTGTACTTTCGTCTGCACTTTCTTAGAGAACCGTGTCATCATAGAAGAATCTTTCATGAATGTAGCTTTCCACTGCTCCAATTCTTTTATAACCTTCTCTTCGTATGTAATCATAGGTTCATTCCCTTCAATTTAAACGCTCAATACGTTTCGCCCCGTATTGATAAACGAAACCGATACTAAATACTATGCTTACGACTAATAAAATGCCCGTCATCATGAAATCTTTCGTCGCAAGGGCGAATATAACTGTAAATATCACGCTACCGATAATAAGGATTGCATTTAATAAGACAAGAAAATCTTTCTTCTTCTCTTCTCCCCCGACCGGATACAAATCAAGCCAAATCTTCATGCGGTGATGTTTCCATAAAGTTAAGAGCTGATAACCGATTAAGTATAGGAAAATAAGGCTTACGATAAATCGTCCATATAAAAACGGAATGAAGTAAAGAATAACTCCGCCAAGAGCGAGCAGGCGCACATATAAGCCGAAATAGTTACCAGATCGTAAAAACGTTCTTGTATATAAATATAAATAGGTACGCTTTTCACCGATCATCGAAAGGATGAAATCAAGCCATTTTCTACGTGCTACTCTTTCTTTTAATGCTGGTACATCAACGAACATGTTCGCAATGCGATACAACAGCATCATTTTCTTACCTTCTTCAGAAATTAAATACTCCCAGTTTAGCGGCTTTCCCTTCACCATTTGATGCAGTACTACGAGGTATAACACCATGAGAAGGACGATTCCACCAATTAACATAACCGAAGTACGTTCTACAAGGAAATACACAAATAAGCCGTTTAAAATAAAACGAATGAACCAATCCGCTCTTTGTATATTTTGATCTGTTAAAAATGACTTTTCCCACGCAACAAATAAGTTCCACGCTTTTACAATAACAAACGCGAGTACAATCCATATGTAAGCCGCTCCTGTTTGCTTCATTTGCTGGAAGTATAACGGGGCAAGCGCTGCCGCTACGATTGCGATTATGTATAACTGAATCATAAACGTAAAGAGAAATGCCTTTGTGAAGTATGGTTTTAACTTTTCTTCAACTGGCAGTAAGTAAACGAGATCTGCTTCTTTTAATAACGTTTGAATGGATCCGGCCGTTAATACGAGACCGAGTAACACTGCCATAACAAGGGCCGCCTGAAACGAAGGCGTTAACGTTTGTAACCATTGCTGGTAATAGTACGCTCCTGCGCCGATGATAAATACGAAAATAAATTTCAAATGATCATTAAATACGTATTTACTATATGTACGAACTTCTTTTAGAAAGTGACGAAATCGTTCTTTCCATAATGCTGTGCTATTCATAATCTTCTTCCTTCGTTAATGCAATATAAATATCATCTAGCGTTGCACCCGGCATATTAAACTGTGATTGCAGTTCAGATAATGTTCCCATCGCTCTTACTTCACCTTGATGCAAAATAATGAACGAATCACAATAACGCTCTGCCGTCGCTAAAATATGTGTACTCATTAAAATACCTGCACCACTCTTTTTCATTTGATCCATCATTTGAAGGAGTGATTGAATTGCTAACGGATCAAGTCCAACGAATGGTTCGTCCACAATGTAAAGAGATGGCTCCACTAAAAACGCACTCATAATCATTACTTTTTGTTTCATCCCTTTTGAGAAATGAGATGGAAACCACTTTAAACGATTTTTCATGCGAAATTCTTGTAATAGTTGTCCTACACGTTCTTCGTATTGATTTTCATCCACACCGTACGCCATCGCTGTTAACTTCAAATGTTCTTCTAGCGTTAGCTCGTCATATAATACTGGTGTTTCTGGGATGAACGAAAAACTAGAACGGTACGCTGTCATATCATCACGAATTGTTTTCCCATTAATTGTGACAGTTCCTTTTTTCGGTTCCATTAAGCCGATAATATGTTTAATCGTCGTACTTTTACCCGCTCCATTTAAACCGATTAAGCCGACAAGTTCACCTTTATTCACAGAGAACGAAACATCTTTTAGTACAGGTCGTTTCGTATATCCTCCTGTAACATTTTCTACACGCAATAACTCGCTCATACGACACCACTTTCTTCATTAGTATTCATTCTATATTCATCTTACCAAAAATAGCGCTGTACTACATAGTATCGATGCCCTCAAAAAAAATTTAAATTTGTTGGCATATATTTTTACAAAAGCGGACATCATAATTAGTGAAGAAGGAACACATTGAAAAAGCAACCACCAATTGATGAGTACAACAACATAGTGAAGTCATCATGAAATGGGGTGTCCATGTTGGACAAAGAAATTTACACATAACCAGATTATTTGTTTCATTTTAGAAACGGGGTGTCTCCGAAAGAGCATATACTGTTTTAAAAAATAAACAATTTCCCTTTATAAAGATTGCAATTCATTTCACTTGAAAATGGGGTGTCTACGGCAGAAACTTTAGCCGATTTACCGTGCATTTCTTAAATAAATGAGGTGTCTGCGAAACGTAAATTACGATAATGCTTTTTCAATCCCTCTTCAGAAAACAGGAAGCTGAGTCAGCTTCCTGTTTTTCGTGTTTGTTCTCTTATGTAATTATGGTAAAATACGGCTAAGGATATTTGAAAGGATGAGATCAATGAATCATACAGCGGACAATTGTATTTTTTGTAAAATTATTGATGGGCAAATCCCTTGCTCAAAAGTATACGAAGATGAACATGTGCTTGCATTTTTAGATATTAGTCAAGTAACAAAAGGACATACCCTTGTTATTCCAAAAGTTCACAAACAAGACATTTTTGCGTTAACGCCAGAAATCGCATCACACATTTTTTCTGTCGTTCCGAAAATCTCAAATGCGATTAAAACAGAGTTTAATCCAGTTGGCTTTAACCTACTTAACAATAACGGTGAAAAAGCTGGACAAACTGTGTTCCACTTCCACCTTCATTTAATTCCACGCTACGGTGAAAACGATGGTTTCGGTGCTGTTTGGAAATCACATCAAAATGAATACACAATGGAAAATTTACAAAACATCGCAAGTACAATTGCAAATAGTGTGAAATAGTGACACTATAATAAGAAGTAATACATAACAAGCCACTTTCCTAAAGTGATTACATATTGCACGGCTTGTTTCTCCACTCAAGATGCCGGGGACTGTGCATTGCACACTTTTCTTTCCCTTGTCTTAAAGATATGCATATTTTTTCACATCATGAATACGAACAAAAAATAAGGAGGTTTCCTTTTATGTCAAAAGCTAAATCCTTTATTACAGGTGTCATTTGCGGCGGAGCAGTTGCTGGACTAGCTGTTCTTTTCTCTACTCCTTCTTCTGGTAAAGCTATGCGCGGTAAGCTGAAAGAAAAAGGAACTGATATTAAAAAGACTTTAGCTGATATTACAGCTGATACAAAATTATTAAAACGTCAAATCGTTGAAACTGCTTCAGAAGGTAAAGAAGTGTTTCAAGAATTAAAAGACGATATGCAAGACACGCTTTCGAACTGGAAGCAAGATATTTCTCAAAACAAGCGCCATATTGAGAAAGAAATTTTGGACATTCAAAAATCAATTGAGAAACTACAAGAAGCTGTTCCGGAAAAAGCGTAAACAAATTCCTGCTTAGTTTTTTGCATATAACAAATATTTTTTATATAAATTGACCTTATCACGGCATATCACACAGATATGCCGTGTTTTTATGCATTTACAATATATGTTATCACTTAACATGTAAGGACAACACATGTATTCACGACTTATAAAACGCTTCCATAGTTATGCATGATTTGTATAGAATGTCATTTTTCCGAAAAATTTTCACAATTCTCACAAAAAGACTTTATTAATTTTTACTTTACTGGCATAATAGATAGTAATGAAAAAGAATGTTAAAGTGGGTGAGTAAATGAAAAGTGGAGAAAAAGATTACTCGGTAAAAGAAGCGATGATTTTCAGCCAACGCATTGCTCAATTATCGAAAGCGTTATGGAAATGTGTAGAGAAAGATTGGCAACAGTGGATTAAGCCTTACGATTTAAACATTAATGAGCATCATATTTTATCAATCGCTTATCATTTAAAAGGGGCTTCTATTTCTGAGATTGCTAAGTTTGGGGTTATGCACGTATCAACGGCGTTTAACTTCTCGAAAAAGCTGGAAGAACGCGGCTATCTTGTATTCTCGAAAAAAGAAGATGATAAACGAAATACGTACATTGAGATTACAGACAAAGGGGAAGAATTACTACTTCGCTTAATGGAGGAGTATGATCCTGAAAATAACTCTGTATTTAATGGGGCTCTTGCACTTCGTAATTTCTATGGTAAGTTCCCAGAAAATATCGAACTTATCGCTATCTTGCGCAACATTTACGGACAAGACTTCATCGATATTTTTGAGAAATCATTAGAGAATATTGAGGAGAATTTTACGGAATCCGATCAGAAGTTAGTTAAGAAGTAATCTATTTATTTTTTCGCAATCATGCTTAAGAATTCATTCATAAGCGGGTTAAATAAACCTTGTTTTGCTAGCGCTTCCGCAGTTTCGTGTACTTCGAGCTGATGTGGAAGCGCTTTTTCAAATTGATCTAACAGCGCATCGAACAAAAGAAGCCCTTCTGCTTTTTCCACTACATATTGCTCGTTCAGTATTTCACAAAGTTGTAGTATACGTTCAATATCTTTTTTGCGAGCTTTTTTCTTTATGATCAAAGAATAAAATGGACACTTTTCTTCATCAATCATTTTAAATAGTAGGTCTACGTAGTATTCAGCTTGTTCTAATCTTCTAACAACGTCCATTTTCTCCCTCACTTTCTAACACAAAGTCTTCTATTTCTGAATTTTATAACACGAACAAAATATCGTATGATACAATATATAAAGTATATGTATTTTAGCCAAAAGGAGGTCTCGCCTCATGACACTTATAACAGTTGTTTTTGTCGCATTCGCACTTCTTGTTATATTTTACACGAATTTTATGACACATACACTGTGTGAACGAAAACAAATAGCTGCGAGCCGCCAACCCAGTGTCTTTCGGGTTATTAATGTATGTATAACAATTTTATTAATTTCTAGTTATATAGAAATTATATTTCATGGAAAGTGAGGAAGGAAGCCCCTTCCTCACTTTTTTCCTCTATAAGCAAATTATACCTACTATAACCAATAAAATAAACAGTACAAGTAATAAAATAAGTTGAGAATTCATCCCCATCCCCTCCTCTTTTCTGTATATGCGACATACGCCCAATATGGAACACCTTCAAAATCTGACACATACTGGTTAAATTTTCTTTATCAATATGAAATCGAGTCGAAATATGATATATTAAATTTTGTACATATTGCTTATACTATGAAATAACTGACACGCATCTTAACTTTATCCTAAAGCCTCGGTAAGCCCTGTTAAGCGCGCTTTACCAATACAAAAGCAAAAGTATCAGTGAGACTTAATCGGGCTCTTATGAACTAAAATTCATTGGGTAGGATAAATTAAAAATACATAATAGTAGGAGTGTTTATCGAATGAAGAAAGCTATGCTTGCCTTAGCCGCAACAAGTGTAATCGCATTATCAGCATGTGGAACAGGATCATCATCAGACAAAATCGTTACATCTAAAGCTGGTGACATTACAAAAGACGAGTTCTACAATCAAATGAAGACACAAGCTGGTAAACAAGTACTAAACAACATGGTTATGGAAAAAGTACTTATTAAAAACTACAAAGTTGAAGACAAAGAAGTAGACAAAAAGTACGATGAAATGAAAAAACAATACGGTGATCAATTCGATACACTATTAAAACAACAAGGTATTAAAGAAGAAACTTTAAAAACTGGTGTGCGTGCTCAATTAGCGCAAGAAAAAGCTATCGAGAAAACAATCACTGATAAAGAATTAAAAGATAACTACAAGCCTGAAGTTAAAGCAAGCCACATTCTTGTAAAAGATGAAGCGACTGCGAAAAAAGTTAAAGAGGAACTTGGACAAGGTAAATCTTTCGAAGAGTTAGCGAAACAATACTCTGAAGATACTGGTTCAAAAGAAAAAGGTGGCGACTTAGGATTCTTCGAACATGGTAAAATGGTTAAAGAATTCGAAGATGCTGCTTATAAACTGAAAAAAGATGAAGTAAGCGAACCTGTAAAAACACAATTCGGTTACCACATCATTAAAGTTACAGACATTAAAGAGCCAGAAAAATCATTCGAGCAATCAAAAGCTGACCTGAAAAAAGAGTTAGTTGCGAAGAAAGCACAAGACGCTGAATTCATGAACGATCTTATGATGAAAGAAATCAAAAAAGCTGACGTAAAAGTTGACGATAAAGATTTAAAAGATCTTTTCGAAGAGAAAAAAGCTGACGCTAAAAAAGACGAAAAGAAATAATGAAGTAAAAAAAGCTTGGGCTTCGGCCTAAGCTTTTTTGTTTGCTCTCTCTTTACGATACATTACGTGCAAATTCGGTAAATGAAATTATATAATTACTTCCCCGATTCTCCAAAAAAGATAACGTCTTTTTCGTTTTATGGATCGTGTAAAATCTTAGTTACTTATATTTACATAATCTTCGTTAACAGAAATTAATTTTGTCATTCATTTAACTAAAACCATTTTTTATGCATTTCCTTTAAAAATGTTTCTGTAATTTTAAACCCAGAACTTTCTCCGATAATAGAGTCAATCCCACAATGCGGACAAACTGCTGTGTTATCATCATCCCACCACTCTGTAATTTTTTCTAGATTAAAAATTTCCAAACAATAAAAACAACCACATACAGCATCTTTTTCTAAGTGCTTTCTATTACGAGAACAAAAACGATGTGCTTCCTCAAAATATTTTTCCATCAGCATCCCCCTATTCCTCATTTTCTTCTACGCTTTACTTAAATTCTCCTCGGCAAAATTGCAATTCTTTCTTAAAGAAAAACAACAAAAAACCTTGATTCCATCACACACGGAACCAAGGTTTATCTTATTATCATTGATTAAATGAAAAAACTATGTTAAATTAGTACAGAAACACGTTTTCAAAATATTCAGAACGTATTTATCCGTATCTTAATTGTACACCAAAACACATCTTCAGTCAACCTCTATTTTTCACTTTTAAAGGAGTGCTTACGTATGAACAAAAAACTTGATTTAGAGCAAAAACGATTGGATACCGTAATAGAAACGATTACGGAGCAAATTGATAAACTGGAAAACGAAACTGGCAGACGCCGGGCAGAAGTAATCCATATTCGTAAACACTTTTGGGATGACGTGAAAGTGAATACTGATACTTTCGATGATTATCTTGAAACAGTTATCAACTTAAGACAACAAGCTCAGTCACTAGCTGTCACACAAATTACCCATAAGCACACCTTTAATCGACTTGCCGCATTAAGACGCATGCATAAAGCACCTTACTTCGGGCGAATTGATTTCAAAGAAGAAGGAGAATCTACTGCGGATCAAATTTATATCGGCGTAGCTACACTTACTGATGCAAGCGGAGAAAACTTTCTTATATATGACTGGCGCGCACCCATTTCGAGTGTGTACTACGATTATCCACCAGGACCGGCTGAATACAGTACACCAGGTGGCGTAATCCACGGTAATGTGGAGAAAAAATTACAATACATTATTCAAAATGGCGAGATTGATTCTATGTTCGATACGAGCCTTACAATTGGTGATGAAATCTTGCAACAAGCGCTCGGAAAAGGTACGAACAAACATATGCAGAGCATCGTTGCTACAATTCAGCGCGAGCAAAATGAAATTATCCGTCACGATGAAGGCCGACTCCTTATCGTGCAAGGAGCTGCTGGTAGTGGTAAAACGTCAGCTGCCCTGCAACGAATCGCCTACTTACTATATAAATATCGCGAATGGTTAAAAGCCGATCAAATTATTCTCTTCTCCCCTAACTCTATGTTCAACAGCTACGTATCTAACGTACTACCTGAACTCGGTGAAGAAAATATGCAGCAAGTGACGTTCCAAGAATATTTAAACCATAGACTAAGCAAGTCATTTGACGTTGAAGATCCTTATGAACAATTAGAATATATGTTAACGGAAACGGATAACCCTACCTATAAAACGAGAAATGCGAGCATTCGATTTAAAGCATCTACTCAATTTTTCGAGATGATTAGAACGTACAGACAATCTCTTGAATCGTCTGGCATGCTATTTAGAGGAATGAAATTCAGAGGGAAATTAATTGTTTCTGCTAAAGAAATTACAGAACAATTTTACAACACTGACTCCTCCCTCCGTTTCCATAATCGAATTGAAAAGTTAACGGATTGGCTAAATAAACAAATAGATGCAATTGAAAAAGCAGAACTGAAAAAGCCTTGGGTAGAAGAAGAAATTGAATTACTGAGTAAAGATGAATACCAAAAGGCTTATAAATATTTACAGAAAAAAGGCGAGTTTGACGACAACTCCTTTCATGATTTTGACAAAGAAACGAAAGTACTTGGACGTATGATTGTCCGTAAAAGATTGAAACCACTTCGTAAAGGCGTTCAAACATTGCGTTTCATCAATTTCACAGGCATATATAAACAGCTCTTCACAGATGCATCATGGGTTACTGGAGAAAAACCGAAAGAATGGGATGACATTTGCTCCTTAACAGTAAACATGCTTGATGAAGGAAAGCTATATTACGAGGATGCGACGCCATTTTTACTTTTAAAAGAGTTAATTGAAGGCTTCCAAACGAATAGATCGATTAAACACGTACTCGTAGATGAAGCGCAAGATTATTCGCCGTTTCAGTTTGAGTTTTTAAAACGTCTCTTCCCTGCTGCAAGAATGACTGTACTCGGGGACTTTAACCAAGCGATATTTGCCCACGCGAGTGAAACAGTGAATTTCAACACACTTACTAGCTTATACGGACCAGATGAAACGAACGGCATCAACTTAACTCGTAGCTATCGCTCAACAAAACCGATCATTGAATTTACACGCTCTCTCGTACCGGAAGGAGAGCACATTCACGCCTTTGAACGTGATGGCGAGAAACCTACAGTGACGAAAGTATCGAATGACAGCGAACTGCATGAGCATATTACTGCCAAAGTTGCTGACCTACAAAAAGAGCAGCATAATACAATCGCAATTATATGTAAATCTGCAGCTGAAAGTGCCGCTGCCTACGAAGCACTTCGTCATATCGACAATATTAAACTTGTGAAGAGTAACTCAGCCGAGTATGAGCAAGGTATTGTCGTGATCCCTGCTTACTTAGCGAAAGGCATCGAATTTGATGCTGTTATTATTTACGATGCTTCTAAAGATGTGTACAGTGATGAGAGCGTTCGTAGATTGTTCTACACTGCTTGTACGCGCGCAATGCATGAACTGCAACTTTATAGCGTTGGCGAGGTTAGTCCTTTTATACTTGGGGCTGATTTGGAGAGTTTCGAGCTTATAACGAAAACACCTTGATAATTCAAGGTGTTTCTTTTTTATGCAGGATTTACACCTTAAAAATAGAATATATCAGTTTAGAACAAGCTAAGGAGTGACAAGATGAACCATTATTTTATTGCTATTTATGACGGCGTGTTTCCTACCGAAAAATTACATAACATTTTACAATCTAATCCTACTTTTACCACCCTAAACGTCCGTCCTCTCGAAATCTCATCACCAAGACCTTTTACATTATTAGTTGGCGCAGAACACGATGCACTTACAACCGGCCTTACAGATACATACCATTTATTAACGAAAGAATTGCAAAAACTAGAAGAACAAGAAAAGTACTATTACGTATACGATTATAAAATTAGAAAGACCATCGATAACCCGACCGAAAAATGTTTTCCATTAGCCAAAATTAATATAAGTGTTACGAAATTCCATAAGATGATTCAAAAAGTAAAAGATTTAAAACGACCAGTATTTGCAGGTTATAATATCACTTCTCATGATGCAGACATACTTACACTTGATGTACTTCTATCTTCACCTTTATTAGATCCTAATACTTCCGAAAAAGATGCGGAAGAATACACTTATTTACAACAACTAGCTGAATCGATATCTCGTTCTGAATTATGTATTTCTATTAAAGCGAGTGCACTTATTTAAACAAGAAAAGAGGGTTATTTATCATAACCCTCTTCCACTATCTATTTTCGTTTGTACTTGATCATAATAATGAATTCTTTTAGCATCAAGGTGTTTTTCTCATACTAAATGAAATATCCTTACGCCGATATACACTCAGCACGATCCCCATTATAAGCGCATGAAATACAGTCGGCGTTAATCCGTAACTAATAAAAGGTAAAGATATAGCAGTAATCGGTAATAAACCTAAGATCATACCAACGTTATAAAGGAATTGAACTACGAAAAGAGTCATTCCTCCAATGAGAAGCAATTTACCATACCGGTCATTTATTGTATAAGATATGAACATTAACCGTGCTACAAAAAGAGAAAGAATTAAGACAAGGACCAGTGCAAGTACATATCCATAATAATAAGTCAAACTTGCAAATACAAAATCAGTATCTGGATTAGGGATGAGCTTTACATCTCCATATGTACCAAACCAACCTGCTGACGACATTACCTCTTTTAAACGTATATACATAAATCCTGCACCCTGTGCATCACGCTCTGGATTCAAATACCCTAAAAATCTATCCAAATAAACTCCTTTTACTGTGGGCCAGGAAAAAGAGGCCCCTATAATCAATAAACAGATTGGTACAATTGTAATAATTAATGCCGTTTTCTTTCCTAATTTACTCCACCAAAGCATAACAAAGATCATTGCGATATAAATAAACATTGTTGAAAAAGCGGATCCAATTAAGAATAAATAGAGAGAAAATAAATACAAAGCGACAAGATACCTAACTTTTAACCTACTATTATTGAAAAAAGAAGCCCAAGCTAGAAAAAAGAACGGCACCGCCATTAAACGACTAATTGCAACGGGACCAATTTTTATTAACGGTTCTCCAGCCACCAAAACGCTCGGAAAACAATATAATATTAACAAGATAAGTACACCAATTGTGTAAAACAGCCACCCTAACCTCTCTAATTTCCGGTAATCAGTCAGCATCATCACTGCAACTGTTGCACTACCTAGAATAACAGATATCACCTTATTCATTAGTAAGTCATCCATATATCCAAAAGCTATAACCGGCAAAAAACCTAACCCCATAGCAGCCACTAATAAAATAAGTAAAAACCAATCCACCTTTGGCTTATGCAGTTTATTAAGTTCCTGGCCAAGTTTAATTGGACTTCCCATTTGTTCCACCGCTTTATTTTCAGCAACTTCCTCACTTAACCCTTTTTCTATCCATGTGTTCTTTGCTTGTTTTAAGTGAAAATCTAGTTCAGTTGCTACAAAGCTCTTTGCTTCTTTTGATTTAATATGGCTCGTAACTTCGCTTACAAAACGATCCCTTTTTTTATTCAATTTCGCCTCACTCCTGTACTAAGCCTTTTAATATAAATTGCACCTTTGTAGCATTTTTTTCTGCCTTTCGTAGCATCTTTCTTCCTTTATCGTTTAATTGATAATATTTCGCTCCTGCATGATCCCAGCTTGATTGAATAAAACGATTCTGTTCTAGACGATGTAATACGGTATATAAAAACCCTTCATTTCCTTCAAATTTTCGAATCCCTCTTCCTCGTAGTAGCTGCGACAATTCGTACCCTGTTTTTTCATTACTGAGGAGTTGTAAAATCGCTAAAGAGATGTCCTCTTCCTTTTCGTTTGAAGTATTGATTTTTTCGCGCACCTGCTTTCGATGTTGATCGGAAAAGCTCAAATGTTTAAACGTTGTATTCTCCATTGATTTTCGCAGGCCTTTTAATCGATCTTCCATTTGATTATTCCTCCAATCCTTTCTTCAAAAGCTCCTTCGCTTTTTTCAGTCTCGTTTTTATCGTGTTTTCTTTCACGTCTATTACAATAGCAATCTCTTTAATTGATAATTCTTCATAATAAAATAGATAAATGACTTCTCGATATTTTATCGGTAAATTCATTACCGCAGAAGCGAGCTCACGGTCCTCCGCATTTTGAATGACAGTTTGTTCGACACTATCATTTTGAACCCCCATATAAGCAGAGTCATCCTCTGTCACGATCACCTTTTTGTTATACCAACTTTTTATATAGTCCTTACATTGATTAATCGCAATTCTCCATAACCACGTTTTCACATTCGACTTCCCTTTGTATGTATGAAGAGATTTATAACATTTCACAAATATATCTTGCGTTACATCCTCAGCAATCTCTTTATTGTTTACATATGAATACACAAGCTGCAGCACTTCTTGTCCATACTTGTTCATAATTTCATCGATAAGGAGTTCCTTATCTTCTATTTCAAACGCTTCTACCGTTAATTCATCCACAATCATTTCCTCCTTCCCATATATTAGACGACGTACCGTATAGAAAAGTTTTATAAATTTATGAAAAAATTCGGTTGGCAATGTCCGTACCGTTTTGTTTACCCTTAATTTCATAAAGTGAAACTATAATCAGTGGGGGTTTTGTTCATCCCCACTGATTATTAGCCTTCACCAATCGGACGTTTACGGGCAGCCCGACTCCCACCTAACTTCTTTGCTCCAAGTGAATTTTGAGGTGGGAGTTTTACTGCCTGTTAATGCGGGATAAAATCCATATAGCCCTTTAAAATCCGCATAGGAAACAGCCACTTATTTATAAGTACTACTCCATCTCCCTCTAAAGTTCAAGCTCATTTTCACTTCCACATAATATTTTTAATCGCGCTTATACTCTATCTATAACTTAAATTCACTTTCTCATGGTATAATTTCATTTCTCTAGACATTCAAATATCATAATACGAAACATATACTATACGGAGGCCAGAAATAATAATGCCAAAGAAAAAAATCATAACTTTAGTAACCACCTTAACATTAGCTTGCGGATGTACAGTATCACTAGATTCACCCAAC
Source organism: Bacillus cereus group sp. BfR-BA-01379 (assembly GCF_022663605.1). Classification (NCBI taxonomy): domain Bacteria; kingdom Bacillati; phylum Bacillota; class Bacilli; order Caryophanales; family Bacillaceae; genus Bacillus; species Bacillus cereus group sp. BfR-BA-01379. The sequence goes on along the minus strand of NZ_JAKUFT010000067.1, from coordinate 288 downwards.
CAAACTAGTACTGCCGCTCTAAAAACGGAGACTTTCACGGGATATGTTATTTCAATTGACACTGTATACATACTGGTTGCAGATACCCCTACAAAAAAGGAAGCCCTTTCCTACTCAGAGATGGAAGCAATGAAATTTATTCCAAATAAACTATTAAAACTTCCCATAGAAAAAAATAAGAATTATCAATTAGGGGATAAACTCGTTATATCCTTCGGAGTAACGACTAAATCTACACCACCAATCGCAACTGATGCGACCATTGAAAAAATACGTGATTAATTAACC
>NZ_JAKUFT010000066.1:0-29088 GCF_022663605.1 Bacillus cereus group sp. BfR-BA-01379 | reverse complement strand
GGTAAAGAGTTCACAGCTTCTGAAAATGCTCCTTTAACTGTAGATGTGAAAGTACTTGATAAAGATGGCAAAGCAGTTGCAAACAAAGACTTTGCTAAATATGAGAATAAAGAATTAGTTTTAGATACAAAAGGACAAGCTGCTGGTAAATATACAGTAGAATTAACTGCAACATCTGGTAAAAAAGAAGCTAAAGCTACATTAGCTTTAGAATTAAAAGATCCAGGTGCATTCTCTAAATTTGAAGTTCGTGGTTTAGAAAAAGAATTAGATAAATATATTACTGATGAAAACAAAAAGAATGCAATGACAGTTTCTGTTCTTCCAGTTGATACAAACGGTTTAGTACTAAAAGGTGCAGAAAAAGCAACTTTCGAATTAAAAGCAACAGATAAAGATGGTAAAGAAATTAAAGATTTAACTAACCGTGTTTCTGTAAGCACTAATGTTGAAAATGAAAACACAATCACTTTAGGAGCAGAAGCGAAAGCTGGAGATACTTACACTGTATCTATTTCAACTGGTGGCAAACTAATCACAACTCACTCATTCAAAGTTGTTGATACAGCACCAGCTGCTAAAGAATTAGCAGTAGAATTTACAAGTACATCTCTTAAAGAAGTAGCTCCAAGTGCTAATTTACAAGCTGCACTTTTAAATATCTTATCTGTTGATGGTGTACCTGCAACTACAGCAAAAGCAACAGTTTCTAATGTAGAATTCGTTTCAGCTGATACAAATGTTGTAACTGAAACTGGTACATTCGGTGCAAAAGGCACAACATCTATCTACGTGAAAAGCATGACAGTTGTAAAAGATGGAAAAACACAAGAAGTAAAATTTGATAAAGCTGTACAAGTTACAGTTTCTATTAAAGAAGCAGCACCTGTAGCAAACTAATTTAAAATCATTTGATACATGAAATGATTAAGAGAAGCCTATGAGAAAATAGACAAAAGTCTATGAGTATCATAGGCTTTTTGTTTGGATTTTATTTCATGTGCATTTGAGGTTGAAAAGGAATAGTTTTATTGAGAAATAAATAGAGAACGCTTTCAAAAATAGAAGAATACTCCATCGATATGTAAATTATTTGTAAATTAACACCTTTTTTTGTTAAAAAAACATTCGAAAAGAAGAATAAAATGTCGAAATGCAATATTTTTAGTCGAATGTAGTCTGAAAATTGCATTTATTGTAAAAAGTATTTAAATGATGAAGTGGAAATATGTGCTATAATTCCAATTGTGTATTCGATATGAAAAATATACGAAGCGCAGTGAGAGTGGTTTATAGGAAAACAGTTTGTTCATTTCTATATTTGAGTATTATTGATATGCTAATAATGCAATTAAAAGACTGAATTATCAGAATGTGTCGAATCTTCTTTTGAGAAAGTTCTTGATAACGAATAGTTTTGTATAGTATGATGAACTTGTTTCAAAAAATGGTATTTAAACCTTATATTTACATCTAACGGTTTGTATCATTTTATTATGTGAACTACTTTTCATTATAGTATTTTTGTTTGTGTTTTTATTGTTTTATGGCTTTTCTAACTAGCTAGTTTTTAAATTTAATAAGATATGAAACTAGTAGCATATTCCTGAAGGAGGAAATTTATAAAATGGCAAAGACTAACTCTTACAAAAAAGTAATCGCAGGTACAATGACAGCAGCAATGGTAGCAGGTGTTGTTTCTCCAGTAGCAGCAGCAGGTAAATCGTTCCCAGACGTTCCAGCTGGTCATTGGGGATTAGATTCTATCAATTACTTAGTAGATAAAGGTGCAATCGAAGGTAAACCAGATGGTACATACGCTCCAGCTGAAGAAATTGACCGTGCTTCTGCTGCGAAAATTATGGCAATTACATTAGGTTTAAAAGTTGAAGAGGGTGCACAACCATCTTTCAAAGATGCTAAAAATCATTGGGCTTCTAAATACATTGCAGCTGTTGAAAAAGCGGGTGTTGTTAGAGGTGATGGTAAAGAAAACTTCTCTCCAGATAAAAAGATTGACCGTGCTTCTTTCGCTTCTATGATAGTAGGTGCTTATAACTTAAAAGATAAAGTTAACGGCGAGTTAGTTACAAAATTTGAAGATTTATTAGATCATTGGGGTGAAGAAAAAGCAAACATCCTAATCAATCTTGGACTTTCTGAAGGAACAGGCGGAAACAAATGGGAGCCAAATAAATCTGTATCTCGTGCAGAAGCAGCTAAATTTATCGCAGTAGCAGATAAAAAATATGGCAAAAAAGATAATGCACAAGCATATGTAACTGATGTGAAAGTTTCTGAACCGGCGAAATTAACATTAACAGGAACTGGTTTAGATAAGCTTGCTGCTGAAGATGTAACTCTTGAAGGAGACAAAGCTGTTACGATTGAAGCAAATGCTGACGGTACTTCTGCAGTTGTAACACTTGGTGGTAAAGTAGCTCCAAATAAAGATCTTACTGTAAAAGTGAAAAATCAATCATTCGTAACGAAATTCGTATACGAAGTTAAAAAATTAGCAGTAGAAAAACTTACATTTGATGATGATCGTGCTGGTCAAGCAGTTGTCTTCAAATTAAACGAAGAAAAAGGTAACGCTGATGTTGAGTATTTAAACTTAGCAAACCATGACGTCAAATTTGTAGCAAATAACTTAGACGGTTCACCAGCAAACATCTTTGAGGATGGAAAGTCAACTTCTTCTACAGGTAAACTTGGTGTTGGGCTTTCACACGGTGACTATAAAGTAGAAGTACAAGTTACAAAACGCGGTGGTTTAACAGTTTCTAACACTGGTATTATTACAGTGAAAAACCTTGATAGACCAGCTTCTGCAATTAAAGATACTGCATTTGCAGTAGATGCTGATAAAAATGGTGTAGTATACGGTAATAAACTTACTGGAAAAGACTTCAAGTTAAATAGCCAAACGTTAGTAGTTGGTGAAAAAGCACAAATCCATAACGTAGTTGCTACAATTGCTGGAGAAGATAAAGTTGTTGAGCCAAACTCAATCAGCATTAAATCTTCAAACCACGGTGTTATTTCTGTAGTAAACAACTACATTACTGCTGAAGCTGCTGGTGAAGCTACACTTACTATTAAAGTAGGCGACGTTACGAAAGATGTTAAATTTAAAGTAACGACTGATTCTCGTACATTAAAATCAGTAAAAGCTAACCCAGATAAATTACAAGTTGTTCAAAATAAAACATTACCTGTTACATTCGTAACAACTGACCAATATGGCGATCCATTTGGTGCAGTAAAAAAAGATATCAATGAAGTCCTTCCAAAAACTGGTGTAGTTGCTGAAGGTGGATTAGATGTAGTAACAACTGACGCTGGTTCAATTGGTACAAAAACTATTGGTATTACAGGTAACGAAGTTGGCGAAGGTACAGTTCACTTCCAAAACGGTAATGGTGATACTTTAGGTTCATTATATGTGAACGTAACAGAAGGTAACGTTGCATTTAAAAACTTTGAACTTGTATCTAAATTAGGTAAATACGGTGAATCACCTGATTCAAAACTTGACCTAAATGTTTCTAACAAAGTTGAGTATCAATTATCTAAGTACACTTCAGATCGCGTATACTCTGATGCTGAAAACTTAGAAGGTTATGTAGTTGAGTCTAAAAATCCAGCTGTAGCTGAAGCTAAAATTGTTGGAGATAAAGTTGTTGTAACTGGTAAAACGCCAGGTAAAGTTGATATCCACTTAACGAAAAATGGTGCAACTGCTGGTAAAGCGACATTAGAAATCGTTCAAGAGAAAATTGCTATTAAATCTGTAAACTTCAAACCAGTTCAAACAGAAAACTTCGTTGAGAAGAAAATTAATATCGGTACTGTGTTAGAACTTGAAGGAAGTAACCTTGATGATATCGTTAAAGGTATTAACTTAACGAAAGAAACACAACATAAAGTACGTGTTGTAAAATCTGGTGACGACCAAGGTCAACTTTACCTTGATACAAATGGTAATGCTCACTTCGATATATTCGATCAAAAGCTTGGTCATGTAACAGTATCTCAAACAAGTGATTCTGTACTTCCAAACTTCAATCCAGACATTTACAATACTTTAACTACTAAGTACACTGACAAAGGTACATTAGTATTCAAAGTATTAGGAGATAAAAACGTTGTAACAAGCGAAATCGGTTCACAAGCTGTACACGTGAACGTGCTTAATAACCCAAATCTATAAGTTGATTATAGATAGAGTGAAAAATCAGTGGGGATTCATCCCCACTGATTTTTTTCGTAAATATCGAAAAGAAGCCTCTTGTAATTTTTACAAGAGGCTTCTTTCTATTTCTTAAATTTAAACATATCCCCACTCAAATTCGAATCACTATACACGAACAATACCATGTTAATGTTGTTGTCTTTCAAGTATTGATATACATCTTTTTCGTGATAGTGACGCAGGTCGAGGATGGATGTGTGTTTAAAGCTTTGTGCTAAGTGTGGCACGATTGCGTTCGCGAATGAGTCTTTTAGGACTAAGGCGCGTACTTCATTTGGTGCATTGTTATTTTCGATGACGATTTCTGGATAGTCGTCTGTATAATAACCTGCGTATGATGTTGTATCTTTTTGTTTTTCGACGCCGTATATGTCATCTAAGTTTTGATGAATAGTACCTTTCACATCTTTTGCGGTTACGCTTGTGAAGTTGAAACCGCCTTTCGGTGTGTAGTAGCACAATTTTTCACCGTTTGCATCGATGAGTTGGTATAGTTGGTTGTTGAAGCTTCCAACTAAATGTTTATTTTGCGCACATGTACGAGTGTAGTCTTCTTTTTTTATTTCTTTTCCTTTATATATAGAAGACTGTTGCCTGATTGTGTTCATGATATATTGGTAGCCTACAAAGGCACCGTCCATATTCCAATGATGATCTGTTTTGAAATACATGTCTTGTATTTCTTCGTTCTTATAGTTCTGTTTAAATTGTTCCATCAGTTTTATTGGCTTTACGTCCGCTGGAAGTTTCGTTAGAAAGTAATTTAAATTTTCCTGTGCATATGTGTGAATATGAGAAGGTAATTTAAATGATAATGCATTCGTTTTTGACGGTGGTAAAGCAAAGTAAAACTCAACGTTTTGTTCTTTTAAAAACTGAGATAAATCGTTTATAGCGGGCATGGATTGGTCAATTTCGTTATATTTTGTCGTCCACGCCGGGTTCTTTAGGAGCCATTTATCATCAGTTAAAATAATGTCGTTAATAAGAGATTTACCCATATTAATTTGGGCAATTGTATAGTTTTTAATAAGCTCATCTCGTCCGATTAATTGATCATTTGTGTATGTTTCAAAATCTTTAAAGAAGCTACCAGTTAAAAGGGCTTCTTTCGTAAGTGCTGGTTTTTGAGCGAGCGGCCGATTTTCAACTGGTGAAATGTCACGGTCTGTTTTGAGTAACGATAATATGCCAAATGAAAAGATAATGGTGAGAAAACCGATAAACAGGATGAGGTTCCCCAATTTTTTCATAATAACTTTTCCTTCCTACATCAGTTAAAACCTGAAATAAATAAATGGATTATATGTTGAGTTAATCAAGTACATAACCGAAATCATAAATAATGTTAGTAATAATATAGGACGTACAAATTGCATCGTGAACATATACGTTTTTGGCGCAAGTTCTAGTATGTTTTTCATTCGTTTTAAAATTGGTGTCGCTGCGATAAAGGCAATGAGAAATACGATAATGTATTCATGTACGTATAACATTGTATTGTCATCGATGAAAGATTGTCCTCCTATGCCGAACATCGCTTTTAAATATTGGAACGAGTAAGCGAAGTTGTCAGCTCGGAAGAAGACCCAACCGATCATAACGATTAGTAATACGTATGCATGTTGCAGCGGTTTCCATAGTTTGTTTAATATTTTTTCGAATCCAGCTTTTTCAATTGAAATAATAAAGCCGTAATATAAGCCCCACGCGATAAATGTCCAGCTCGCCCCGTGCCATAAACCCGTTAATCCCCATACGATGAAGAGGTTACGATAATTCGCTAGTTTTGAAACGCGGTTTCCGCCGAGCGGGATATATATGTAATCGCGGAACCAAGAACCAAGTGTAATATGCCATCTTCTCCAAAACTCTGAAATAGATTTAGAGATGTACGGGTAGTTGAAGTTTTTTGGGAAATCAAATCCGAACATTTTTCCGAGTCCAATTGCCATATCAGAGTATCCTGAGAAATCAAAATAAATTTGCAGGGTGTAAGCGATAATACCAATCCATGCCGTTCCAACACTTATTTCAGATGGTGGTAAGGCAAATATTTTATCGGCGACAAATCCGACTTGGTTGGCAATTAATATCTTTTTTGCTAGTCCGAGAACGAAAATTTGAATACCTTCTGTGAATCGTTCAAAAGAATGGATGCGCGTTTTAATTTGCTCAGCAACGATATTGTAACGAACAATTGGTCCGGCAATAAGCTGAGGGAAAATAGATATATATAGCGCTAAGTTAAGTGGGTTTTTTTGAACATCCCCATCTTTACGGTATATATCGATGACATAGGACATCGCTTGGAATGTATAAAACGAAATTCCAATTGGTAGTGGAATAGGTTCCACATGAATAGATAAGTGCAATACGTTGTTTAACATGTCTGTGAAAAAGGAAATATACTTAAAATAAGAAAGTAATAAAATATTTCCGACCACAGCCATAATTAAAAATGTGACTTTCATATTTTTTCGTTTATCATAATGATGCACGAGTAGGCCGAAGCAGTAGTTTAATACGATGGAAAAGAGCATTAAAAGAACGAAACGCGGTTCGCCCCATGCATAGAAAATTAAACTAAATGCAAGTAATACGAAATTACGTAGCTCGGCACGCACTATAAAATAGAAAAATAATACGAGAGGTAAAAAGATAAATAAGAAAATTGAACTACTAAATACCAATGGACTCTCCTCACTTTTTCAAAATACATTTCGTGCAAAAAAACCGACATATCTATTATATATTTTTTTATATAATGATGCCTTTAATATTTTAGCATGTTAATAATTCGATTAAAATAATTATTCTATATAAGTAGTTTCTAATTTCATACGTAAGAAAGGTGTGCCATTAAGTGTTTTTTTAATGGAAAAGAAGGTATTTGAGTGATTTATGAGAATTATTAATTTTGAAATAAGAGAAGTGGCATAATTAGGGGGAAAAGAATGAGTAAATTTGGGTTGTATGGTAAGTTTATTGTGGAAGAAAGTAACCGGGAAGAATTAACGAATATTTTGCTAGAGGCTGCGGAATCGATGAACTCACTTCAAAGTTGTGAGGTGTATATTGTAAGTACTTCTGATGACGAGCCGAATGCTGTATATGTTTTTGAAGTATGGAGTAATGAAGAGGCACATAAAGCATCTTTAATGTTAGAGTCTACACAAAATTTAATTAAGCGAGCAAAACCAATGATTACTGGAGCAGAAAGAATTAGCACTTTGAATGCTAGAGGCGGTAAAGGGTTGGAATAAAAAAGAAGCAGCATCCATCTGGATGCCGCTTTTTTTTATTCTATTTCTAAATCAACAATTAAGTAAGCGAGTATCACAACAAAGAAAATGCTAACGGCTGGTGCTGTTAATACGTGTCCAGACATAAAGCCGATACCGAGCGATAAGACGAGTGTGCTAGCTAGTAGCATATGTTTTACGCTAAATAGTTTCTTGAAGTTTGTGATCAAGCGAATGAATATTTTTATACCGAAATAAAGAAGCGGCAGTAAGTACATAAGGAAGCCGACAATTCCGAATGCGAAGAATAGATCGTGGAAATCCATTTCGACTAACTTCATTTTCGTTGTATAGTTACCAGCGTAGCCCATTCCAAATAATTTTTGAGATAGTGGTGCGTCTTTATAGTATTGTTTATATACTTTTAAAAACTTGTCGCGATCACTGTAAATTAAACTCTTCATTTCAGAGTCCGTTAGTTCGCCTTCTTTATGTTCTTCTTCTGTAATTACTTTTCCTTCTTTTCGGTCTTTTTCTTCTTGTACTGATTTTTTGTATTCATATATTTGTAAATGGATGGTCATGTTTTTTGCGATAGGAGTTTGCGGTGTAAGTACGAGTAATCCTCCTAATACGACAGCGACAACAATTGTGTTTACAAGATATGTGAATCCTTTTCCTTCTTTTTTACGATGTATCATATATTCAATGAATAAGAAGAAAAGGGCGATACCAAGTGTAATAACGATGGCACCATAGCCTACTTTTGTTCCAATCATAATGCTTGCATACATCGCAAGTACTGTCGGAATCCAGTAATACGCTTTTGAGAAAGAAGTTGTTTTATGAACCGAGTATAAGACAACGATTGGGAACATAATTGCGAAAATGGAACTTAAATCATTCCCAGCAAAGAACCATCCTCTGGAACCGATTTTTGAATTCGGATAGCTTGGAAAATCTGTACCAGTTGCCATAGCTGCGATGATTGAAATACTTAAAATCAACGTTGCATATAAGAAATACGTAATGATTTTATGAAACGCATATTCGTTATTTTTTAATTCTTTTAGTGCGATAATATATCCAAACAGTAGTACAATTGGATATACACTTTTCAAAATAAATTTCACTTCTTCTCCAAATGAAACTGGAGATTTGACCATTAAATTATTCACAAGGCCGATTGCGAGTACGATGCCCAATACACATAAATAAAGAATATATTTTTTCGCGCCTTGTTGTTTATGATGAAGAAGTAGATAACCTAATGCAAGAAGCATAAAGGCGAAACGGACTACGATTCCGACTGTTGCGCTCATGTGTAATACATAGATTGAAAAAGACGTTAATAAATCTAAAATTGGTTGAAACACAATGAATAGCAGTAGGAAATGCGGGAAGTAGTTATCCGTTTGTTTAAACTTAGTAACCATATATTCCTCCATTTCTTCATTCCGTTATTTCAGCACCCCTCTATATAATAGGAAGGGGAATGAATTTCTATATTTGTTTTTTATATCAGACTTAAGAATACACCATTTCATTGTAATGGTAAATAGATGAGAAGAGGCGATAAACCGACTTTAATTGCTATATTTTTTAACGAAATTGTTTGTTTTATGCAAGGATATATACACATTGCGAGATTATTAGACAGAAAATTAAGAAAAAAGAAGGATTTTTTACCTCCTTTCTATAATTATATAAGTATAATCTTTATCCCACTTTAATGGGCAGTAAGATCCCCACCTCAAAATGCAGCGAAAGCAAAGAAGTTAGGTAGGGGCCGGGCTGTCCATAAAAGTCCGATTGGTTCAACTAATAATCAGTGGGGGATGAAGAAAACCCCCACTGATTAAAGTTTCACTTTATGTAGAAAAGAGGGGTATATAATGGAAGTAACAAGTAAAACAGAATCTGTTGTTGTGAAATATGAAGGGCGCGTTGCAACGGTTATGGTCAATCGCCCAGAGGTGTTAAATGCATTAGATGAGCCAACGTTAAAAGAGCTATTACAAAAACTGAAAGAAGTAGCGGAGAGTTCTGCGCATATTGTTGTGCTGTGCGGGAACGGCCGTGGTTTTTCTGCGGGTGGAGATATTAAATCGATGCTTTCAAGTAATGATGAAAGCAAGTTTGATGGTATTATGAATACTATTTCTGAAGTTGTTGTAACTTTATATACGATGCCGAAGCTTGTGATTAGTGCGATTCATGGACCAACTGCTGGTCTTGGATTAAGTATTGCCTTAACAGCTGACTATGTGATGGCGGATATTTCATCCGTTATTGCGATGAACTTTATTGGAATCGCTTTAATTCCAGATGGCGGCGGCCATTTCTTCCTTCAAAAGCGCGTCGGTGAAAATATGACGAAGCAAATTATTTGGGAAGGAAAGAAATTATCAGCAACAGAATCGCTTGATATCGGCCTAATTGATGAAGTAATCGGTGAGGATTTCCAAACGGCTGTGAAGCAAAAAATTAGTGAATGGTCACAAAAACCGATTAAAGCAATGATTCAAACGAAGCAAATTTTATGTGAAGTAAACCGCTCTAATTTAGAACAAACATTGCAGCTTGAAAAACGCGGCCAATATGCGATGAGACAAACAGCGGATCATAAAGAAGGCATTGCTGCATTTTTAGAAAAGCGTTTGCCTGCATTTAAAGGAGAATAAAGTGAAATTTTGATTAATGGTAGGTTTACTGCCGGTTAATTTAAGGTAAAGGGGAGAAAGTGCTAACACATTTTAGTATAATTGTGTTAGCACTTTTTTTTAGGAGTAATATATGAAGAAATTTATTGGTGTTATCGGCATAATTGTAATAGCGTATTATGCGTTGCATAGTACACCATCTATGGCGGTGCGAACTGCTTTGTTTTTTGAAGGACATCCAAGCGTTGCGTTCTCTGGCGAAGTGACGAAAGAAAAAGATGTGAAAAAAGAAGCAATTCCAGCTGAGTACCAAACTTTATATGGTAAGGAAGAAGAATCAGAACACTATTTTTTTCCTCACGTAAGGGCACATGGATCAGGAATTGATATGCTGAGTGCATGCGTGAAGAAAAAATGGTTTTTCTATACAGCAGAGCTCGGATGTTATTAAACATAGGAGGATGAATGATGTCAGCATATAACAAATTAGTAAGAGATCGTGTTCCAGAGAAGATTTTGATGTCTGGAAAAACATATACAGCACAAAAATTAACAGGACACGCATACATACAAGCTTTAGCGAAAATTGGTACAGAAGAAATTCGTGAATTTGCTTCTATGAAAGAGCGTGAACATGCGCTTGATTCTCTTGCAGATGCACTGGAAGTAATCATCTCATTAGCGCGTGCAGAAGGTGCAACAATTGAAGATGTAGAACGCCTTCGTAAGCAAAAAGAAATAGAGCGCGGTGGATTTGAAAGAGGCATTTATTTATTAGATGTTTCAGAAGAATAGTTTCGTAGGGAAAGCATAGCGTTAGTGAGTAACGCTATGCTTTTTTGTTGCAATTAAACTAATCATGAAGAAGATAGCTGTTAATACCCAGCCAATTGTAATAGAAGTAGTAGTGTGAACTGCATAAGAAACTTGTAAACAAAATAATGATGCTAAAAACCAAATGAGTGCAATGTGTATATATTTTTTTGATATATTCATAGTTTATATCTCCTTTTGTATACTAAAAAGAATTTTACCGCAATTTAGAAAATTAAGCTATATGAGTAGAGGATTTATAGTAAATTCGGTATACTGAATAGTAGAGAAAATGAGGAGGAAACGACAATGGAACATCATACGAAAGAAACGATGGAATTGATTAAGGAGCTTGTCTCTATTCCAAGTCCATCTGGAAATACAGAGAAAATCATCCGTTTTATTGAAAACTATGTAAGTGAGTGGAACGTAGAAACGAAGCGTAACAATAAAGGCGCTCTTATTTTAACGGTAAAAGGAAAAAATGATGCACAACATCGTTTATTAACGGCACACGTTGATACGTTAGGTGCGATGGTGAAAGAAATTAAGCCTGACGGTCGTCTGAGTCTTTCTATGATTGGTGGATTTCGATGGAACTCTGTAGAAGGGGAATATTGCGAAATTGAAACATCGAGTGGCAAGACGTATACAGGGACGATTTTAATGCATCAAACATCTGTGCATGTATATAAAGATGCAGGTGAAGCGAAACGCGATGAGAAAAATATTGAGGTTCGTATTGATGAGCGTGTCTTTTCAGCTGATGAAGTACGTGAATTAGGAATTGAAGTAGGAGACTTCGTTTCATTCGATCCGCGCGTTCAAATTACAGAGAGTGGATACATAAAATCACGTCATTTAGATGACAAAGTAAGTGTTGCGATTCTATTAAAATTAATTAAGAGATTACAAGATGAAAATGTAACATTACCATATACAACTCATTTCTTAATTTCTAATAATGAAGAGATTGGATACGGTGGTAACTCTAACATTCCAGAAGAAACGGTTGAGTATTTAGCCGTTGATATGGGAGCGTTAGGTGATGGACAAGCATCTGACGAATATACGGTATCTATTTGTGCAAAAGACTCTAGTGGTCCATATCATTATGCACTGCGTAAACATTTAGTAGAGCTTGCGAAAACGAACAATATCGAATATAAAGTAGATATTTATCCTTACTATGGATCGGATGCGTCAGCTGCGATTCGCGCCGGATTTGATGTGAAACATGCATTAATTGGAGCGGGTATTGATTCTTCTCATGCATTTGAGCGTACACATGAAAGTTCGATTGCTCATACAGAAGCACTTGTTTATGCATATGTATTATCAGAGATGATTGCAGAATAAGAAAAGAAATAGGCTACCTCTAGTAGCCTATTTTTTGTTTGCGGAGAAATCGGCTTTATTTAACAAAAAGTAAATTGATTGTATTTTATTTTACGATATTAAGAAAGTAGGTTTACTACATAATTCGAGTATTATAGAATAATAGAGGCGCACTAATTTTTTTTGTTCGAATTTACCATAATTTATATATTAAGATTACGCGTTATTAAAAGATGATTGTCGAGAGGAGTATTATTTTTTATGAAGTATCGTGCAGTCGCGGCAGGTATTTTAGCCGCAAGTTTATTATCGTCTCCAATAAGTAGTTTCGCAGCAGCGAAGAAGTTTTCGGATGTTCCTACATGGGCGCAAGAATCAGTTAATTATTTAGTAGAAAAAAAAGCGCTTGATGGAAAGCCAGATGGAACGTTTTCTCCATCTGAAGCAGTAGATAGAGGATCAGCTGCAAAAATCATAGCAGTCGTTCTTGGTTTACCGATTGATCCAAAAGCAAAACCATCTTTTAAAGACGCACAGAGCCATTGGGCAGCACCGTACATTGCTGCAGTGGAAAAAGCAGGTGCAATTAATGGAGATGGTACTGGTAATTTCAATCCATTCGGAAAAATGAACCGTGCATCTATGGCATCTATGTTAGTACAAGCGTACTCATTAGATAAGAAAATTATTGGAGAACTTCCAACACAGTTTAAAGATTTGGAACCTCATTGGGGTAAGAAACAAGCTAATATTTTAGTAGCCTTAGAGATTTCTAATGGTACGGGAAATGGCTGGAATCCTGAAGGAACTGTAACTCGTGCAGAAGCAGCTCAGTTCATTGCGAAGGCTGATGGAAATAAAACAAATACATCAAAAAGAATGTATATGAACAGAAACTTTATTACATATCATCAACCATCATTATCATCTGGTATTACTGACGTTCAGCATAAGCCACAAATGGTTGAAGTGAAAGAGCAAAGAGCAGACGGCTGGTTAAAAATTGTAACAAGTAAAGGTGAGAAGTGGACACCTCTACAAGAAAAAACAGAAACGATTAACCAAGACTTTACTGCATATGAAACAGCTTCACATGGATCTAAAGTGCTAGGTACATATGGTGCACAAACAGTAACGATTATGGAAGAGAGCGGCAGCTGGATTCGTATCCGCGTAGGCGCTGGATTCCAATGGGTTGATAAAAATCAATTAAACCCAGTGAAGCAAGGTAACTTCCTAGAAGATAAAGCGATTATTATTGATCCAGGTCACGGTGGAATGGACTCTGGTAATCCTGGTTATTATGAGAAAGAAAGTCAAACCGTATTAGATGTATCATTGCGATTAAAGAAAATATTTGAGCAAAGAGCACCATTTACTGTGATGTTCACTCGTACAGATGATACACGCCCAGGAACAAGTGGTCCTGATTCATTAAAGAAACGTGTAGAATTTGCACAGGAACATAATGGAGATATTTTTGTAAGTATCCATGCTAATGGTTCTACAGATAAAGATGGACAAGGTACAGAAACATTATATTATAAGTCAGCAGCGCCAAGAGCAACGAATCCACATGTACAAGACAGTATTTTATTAGCAAAGAAAATTCAAGCTCGTCTTGTAGCGGCACTTGGAACAAAAGATCGTGGTGTGAAACATCAGGACTTATATGTAACTAGAGAAAATACAATGCCAGCTGTACTAACAGAATTAGCGTTTGTAGATAATAAAAATGATGCAGATAAAATTGCTACACCAAAACAGAGACAAGCTGCAGCAGAAGCGATTTATCAAGGTATTTTAGATTATTACGAAGCAAAGGGTAATAACGTATCTTCTTTCCGTTAATAAATAAAAAGAGATTGCCAATAGGCAGTCTCTTTTATTTATTAACGTTTCTCTTTATTTCCGGCATGTGATATCATTTAATTTTACGTTAAAAAGATATTCGAATAATTGTAATCATAATAATTTTAAACGATAAAGGATGATAATAGATTGAGTAATCATAGTACAACACCTGCATGTATATATACGTATGCGTTTCGTGAGGAGGAACGTGCTTTATGTTACTTGGAAATGCGCTCGTTCTTTGGAATGGAGTCTCACGTTAATATTTTGAAAAGTGATGTCAAAATTGAACCGAGTAGAAGTGCGTTTATAAAAGAGCGCGTTGAGGTTATGTATGAAGGGGACGACTTAGAAAGTATTCTAAAACAAGTGGAACAAATTGATTTGGCGGGGGCGTCATTTAAAGTTATCTTCGTTAAAATCAATGACCTTGGGAAAGAAAATAAAATTGAATATGGGGAAAGACGTCTCATTGAACGCGACCTCGGTATGCATATTGAAGGAGAAGCGGATGTGCGTAATCCAGAGCGTGTATTCGGGATTGTTCCTCTTGGAGGACGCTGGTACTTCGGACACTATGTAGAAAGTGAGCCAGTTTGGTATCATCACATAAAAAAACCGCATAGTTATTCGACCTCTCTTAGCACACGTGTTGCGAGATCTGTTGCCAATATTGCTGTACCAAATCCAGATGGAGTACGAGCAATTGACCCGTGCTGCGGTATTGGAACAGTAGTAGTAGAAGCACTTTCTATGGGGATTAACATCGTTGGTAGAGATATAAATCCACTTGTAGTGCTTGGAACGAGAAAAAACATTGCACATTTCGGGTTTGAAGGAACAGTAACAAAAGGTCCAATCGAGGAAATTACTGAGAACTACGACGTTGCAATTATCGATATGCCGTACGACTTATTTACGCATGCAACACCAGAAGACCAGTTCTCTATTCTTTCAAGTGCGCGCCGCATCGCTAAAAAGGTAGTCGTTGTCACGATGGAAACAATGGACGACATGATCCATGAAGCAGGATTCGAAATTACAGATCGCTGTGTTACAAGAAAAGGATCATTTACTAGACAAATTCTTGTTTGTGAATAAGAAAGGAAGGTCACCCGTTTGGGTGACCTTTTTTGTTTGGTATTGATGTGTGATTGGTTGGTAGTTTAGGTGGAATTTGTCGGTAAGTGGATATCCTATGTCGAATCATCGATATCGTTACATTAGTATATTACTGTTCTTTTAATTTCTCTTGTTGTGCAAGTAATAAATTGCGTAAGACGTGCCCGCGGTAACTTTCTAGTTTTCGTCCTTCAAGATAGCGCACGCCTAATTTTTTTAATTCAGCTACGTACCAGCCCTTTGTTCCGTAATACATTGGATCACTTCCTTTTGCTTTTGAACAGTATATGTGGCGGGGGAAGAGAATTTTCTTTTTTATTTAGCATTAGGGAAACAAATTTGAAAAGCATGTAAGAAGAATACGATATCACTTCTATTTCTAGTTTATTAAAATAGGATTTATAGTAAGAATTTCGAAAAATATAAAGGGGGAATATGCTTGTTTCCAGGTACTTTATATGAAACACACGTTAAAACAAGAAATTTAGAAGTGGCAAAAGAGTTTTATACGAAACTTGGGTTATTTCATGCTCATACGATTGAAGAACGCCGTGTAGCCTTTTTTTGGTTTGATAAAGATAATAAGAAGGAACAAATGCTGGGCATTTGGGAGGTATCGGAAGAGGCGTTTCATACAAGTCACTTTGCATTCAAGGTTAACTATGAAGAGATCATTCATGCAAGAGAATGGCTTCTTAATAAAGGAATAAAACCAAGAGCCGCTTTCGGTCTTGAACCGTCTGAGCCTATGGTTCAGACGTGGACACCTACTGCAAATCTTTACTTTTATGATCCGGACGGTAATTCTTTAGAATTTCTATGTTTACTTCCTGAAAAGAAAAACGTAAAACAAGATGTCATGCATTTAAGTGAGTGGGAAAAATTGCCGAGTGACATATAAAGTGAAACTTTAATCAGTGGGGGTTTTGTTCATCCCCCACTGATTATCAGCCCTCACCAATCGGGCTTTTACGGGCAGTTGATCTCCCACCTAACTTCTTTGCTTTCGCTGCATTTTGAGGTGGGGGTCTTACTGCCCGTTAAATGCGGGATAAATTCGATTTTGGTACAAATCCTGCAAAATAATTAAAAAAGGAACCATAACTTTGCTCAAGTAGTGACGTTATGGCTTTTTTGTTTTGTGCGGGCTAATAATCACCCAATGTCTACTGTATAAAAAAATAGACAGTAGTGTATGCTTTTTTACACAATGTATACAAATTTATACCCTATGCGTTGGCATGATATTTGCAATAAAAAGAGTATCAACATATAGGGGAGAGATAGGAATGAAGGTTAGTAAAGTGTACACGACAATTGATGCTCACGTAGCTGGGGAGCCGCTTCGAATTATTACAGGTGGCGTGCCAGAAATAAAAGGAGAAACGCAGTTAGAAAGACGCGCATACTGCATGGAGCATTTGGACCATCTTCGCGAAGTTCTTATGTATGAACCGAGAGGA
Organism: Bacillus cereus group sp. BfR-BA-01379; assembly: GCF_022663605.1. Lineage (NCBI taxonomy): Bacteria > Bacillati > Bacillota > Bacilli > Caryophanales > Bacillaceae > Bacillus > Bacillus cereus group sp. BfR-BA-01379. Next base: position 12,332 of record NZ_JAKUFT010000066.1, on the reverse strand, counting down.
CATCACGGTATGTACGGTTGTATCATTACGCCGCCTGCAAATGCACACGCTGATTTTGGTGTATTATTTATGCACAATGAAGGCTGGAGTACGATGTGTGGTCATGGCATTATTGCTGTTATTACAGTCGGAATTGAAACAGGTATGTTTGAAGTGACAGGTGAAAAACAAAAGTTCATTATCGACAGTCCTGCCGGGGAAGTCATTGCGTACGCAACATATAACGGGAGCGAAGTAGAGTCTGTATCATTTGAAAATGTTCCTTCATTTGTATACAAAAAAGACGTTCCTATTAAAATAGATGACTATGAATTTCAAGTAGATATCGCGTTTGGCGGAGCATTTTATGCGGTAGTAGATAGTAAAGAATTTGGTTTGAAAGTCGATTTCAAAGACTTATCTGCTATTCAAAAGTGGGGCGGTAAAATTAAGCACTACATCGAGAGCAAAATGGAAGTAAAACATCCACTTGAAGAAGGGTTAAAAGGAATATACGGTGTTATTTTCTCAGATGAACCGAAAGGGGAAGACGCAGCTTTACGAAATGTAACGATCTTCGCTGATGGGCAAGTAGATCGTTCTCCTTGCGGTACAGGAACTTCCGCAAGAATCGCAACTCTTTTTGAAAGAAATGCTTTACAAAAGGGAGAAATTTTCGTCCACGAATGTATTACTGACGGGAAATTCGAGGGGGAAGTATTGTCGGTAACGACAGTAGATACATATGAAGCTGTCGTTCCAAAAGTAACGGGGCATGCATTTATTACAGGATTCCATCAGTTCGTTGTAGACCCGAGAGATGATTTGAATCGGGGATTTTTGTTAGGATAGAAGGAGGAGGTGGAGAGATATGCTAGTCATAAGCGCGAACGAACAACGAAACTTAGTAAATATGAACGAAGTCATTGAATACGCGGCGCTTGCTTTAAAAGAATTTTCCGCAGAAAGAACGATCACACCAATACGCGGCTCATTACCATTTGCGAACGAGAAAAATACGGCATTAATTATGCCTTCAGTAGCGGAAGGACTTGAGGCACTTGGCTTAAAAGTAGTAACAGTAGTCCCCGAGAACAGAAAGCTAGGAAAGAAAACGATAAACGGAATTGTGATGCTATCAGACTTTCAAACGGGAGAACCGCTCGCACTATTAGAAGGATCCTACTTAACGATGATTCGAACAGGCGCCCTATCAGGAGTAGCGACAAAACATTTAGCTCGTCATAACGCAAAAACGTTGTGTATTATCGGGACAGGCGAACAAGCAAAGGGAATTGCTGAAGCTGTATTTGCGGTGAGAGATATTGAAAAAGTCATTTTATACAATCGAACAGAAGAAAAAGCGTATGCATTTGCACAATATATACAAGAGAGATTCAATAAACCTGCATATGTTCACACAAATGCAAATGAAGCAATAAGCGAAGCAGACATCATCGTCACAACTACGAATGCATCCACACCAGTCTTCTCAGAAAAACTACAAAAAGGCGTCCACGTAAACGCCGTCGGCTCATTCAAACCGAACATGCAAGAACTACCATCCCACGCCATCGCGGGCGCAAACAAAGTAGTAGTCGAATCAAAAGAAGCAGCACTAGAAGAAACAGGTGACCTTCAAGTTCCAATACAAGAAGGTTTATTCAAAGCAAACGACATCCACGCTGAACTCGGCCAAATCATAAGCGGAGAAAAAGCCGGCCGCGAAAATGAGGAAGAGATTACTGTTTTCAAATCAGTTGGTTTGGCGGTAGTGGATATTATTGTTGCGAAGTATTTGTATGAGAGAGCGGTGGAGAGCGGAGTGGGGAATAGGGTTGAGTTTTGAGGGACTGCCTTTTGGTGGTCTTTTTTTGTGCTGATATCAAATCATGAATTCAATGGGCGTATGAAAAAAACTGCACCTCTAACAAGTAGAGGTGCAGTTTTTTTACCATTCCCGCCATTCTTCTGTTATATCTTCTTCGGATTCTAAGCCAGCTATTCGTGCAGCTGAATCGATAAATTCATAGAGATCTTCTCTTTCCATTGTTTCGATAAAATGGTCATGTTCGATATTTAGTTCATTTATTTTAATAACGACCTCTTTAACAACTCGCATTACTTCGACTTCGGTTGGGTTCTCCCCTAATTGCTGCAAATTGTTAATGTAAGTGTCAAGAACCGTATTTGTTGCACTTATATTTTCTTCAGTGAAAAATTCCCCATCTTCATCATACTCAACCCATGAGGTTGTTGGTTTGTTTTTTTTCAATTCATCAAATGTCATGATAACCTCCTAAAAGTGTTTTTTGTCTTTAATTTCATTCTACATTTTCGATCATATAAAACAATTATTTTAGAGGGGTTTTCTGTAAGTTGATAGTTTTTTAACTCATTTTATGAGACTACTTATTAGTGGTCTTTTTATTTTCCCCGCCGCATAAATATAGTTTACCCCGCATTAACGGGCAGTAAGACTCCCACCTCAAAATTCGGCGAATGCGGAGGAGTTAGGTGGGAGATCAACTGCCCGTAAAAGCCCGATTGGTTCAACTAATAATCAGTGGGGGATGAACAAAACACCCACTGATTAAAGTTTCACTTTATCGCAAGAATGCATTAATAGATTATAAACTTTCTATCTTTGTGAAAAAGTTTGACTTTATATACGGGTAGTGGTAATTTAAAACCTATAAGAAAACTCGGTATTAATTCCGAGTTTTCTTATAGGTGTAAATAGTCGAGAGGGGTCGAAATATGAAAAAGAAGTTGTTTGCATTACCATTTGTCCTACTATTACTTATTGCATTAGCGGCTTGTTCTGGGGAGAAAGATTCTTCAAAGCAAGCAGGAACTAATACGTCGGGGACTCCGAAAGATGGAGGGGCGTTAACGATTGGTGTTAGTGATAATCCAGATACGATGAATCCGCTTTATGCGAATGATCGTGTGTCGTTAACTTTGCAGCAAGCTTTATATGCGCCGCTGTATCATATGGAAGACGGTAAGAAAAAGTTTGTTCTTGCTGAAAGCTTTACGCCTTCAGAGGACCAATTAACATGGACTTTAAAACTAAAGGATAATTTAAAATGGCATGACGGTAAGAAGATTACATCAGATGATATCGCATTTACATTCCAATCTATTTTAGATGAGAAGCAAAATAGTTCAAGTCGTGAAAACTTTATTTTTAAAGGAAAGCCGCTTGAGGTGAAAAAAGTGGATGAGCTAACGACTCAATTCGTATTACCACAAGTAAGTGCATCTTTTGAAGGTGTAATGAATGATTTCTTCCCAATCCCGAAACATGTATTTGAAGGGGAAGCAGATTTAGCGAAGAGTAAGAAAAACTTACAGCCTGTAGGATCAGGTCCATTTAAGTTTAAAGAGTATAAATCAGATGAGTACGTTGCATTAGATCGATTCGATGATTATGTAGGTGGTAAGGCTAAGTTAGACTCTATCGTATATCGCGTTGTAAAAGACCGTAATACAGCAAATGTTTCACTGCAAAATGGTCAAATCAACATGAAGATGATTGAGCCACAAGACTTTAAAAAATTAGATAGTACGGGAAAATTCTCAATGGTGACATTCCCTGAAGGTAGATTATTCTACTTATCTTATAACCAAAATACAGATCTTATGAAGAAAAAAGAAGTGCGCCAAGCAATCGCGCATGCGTTAGATAAAAAAGAAATGATTAACTCAGCATTCGTTTCTAGTCAATTTGCAGAACCAGCAAATTCAATCTTAACGCCAGACGCTATGTATTATGCAAAAGACATTAAAGATTATAAGTATGATAAGAAAGAAGCAAAAGATTTATTAGCGAAAGCTGGCGTGAAAGATAAAGAAAAAGTACGCGTGATGTATGTAACGAATAATAAAATTATGGAAAGTTTAGCGCTTTATACACAACAAAAATTACAAGAAGTTGGCTTAGAAGTTGAACTGAATGCATTAGATGCTAGTGCAGCAAGTGAAAAAAGCTTAGATAAAGCGAATAAAGAATATGATATTACATTCGGTGGTTACATAATGGGACCTGAGCCAGATTCATATAAGAGCTTATTCTTAAGTAATGCTGAATACAATTACGCACGTTATAAAAACGCTGATTTCGATAAGTTATGGGAAGAAGCTGCAGTTGAAACAGATAAAACAAAACGAGCAGAACTATACCATAAAATTCAAGAGACAGCTAGAGAAGACTTACCTTATCTACCAATCGCATATCCGAAAGCAGTTATTGCAGTAGATAAAAAGTTTGATGGATTGAAAGAAGCAAAAGCAATTCCAGTTACAATGTTTGAAGATTTATCTAAGATTTATGAAGTGAAATAGGAAACAGTAAAGAAGCTGGTGAAAATCAGCTTCTTTATCCCGCTTTAATGGGCAGTAAGGCTCCCGCTTTCAAACTCGGCAAATATGAGAAAGCGAGGCGGGAGCTCTGTTGATTAAAGTTTCACTTTATCCTGAGGGGGGAAGTTTGTGTATAAAGTAATTGCGAAGAGGCTTTTAAATGCAATTCCGCTTTTATTTGTTATTTCTATTATTTCTTTTCTATTAATAAAACTAGCACCGGGCGATCCGGTTCGAAACTTTGTCACGCCGAATATGAGTCCAATTGATGTCGAGCGTATTCGCACAAGTTTAGGACTAGATCAACCAATTTATATGCAGTATATTTTATGGTTAAAAAATATTTTAACAGGAAACTTTGGTTATTCACTTCAAAACCATCGTCCTGTTTTAGATCTTATTGTAGAAAGGTTACCTGCGACAATTGGGTTAATGGGATCATCTTTACTCGTCTCATTTGTAATCGCGATACCACTCGGACTATTAACAGGTGTGAAAAAGAATTCTATCTTTGATCGTGTTGTAAACTTTATCTCTTATGTAGGAATCTCGATGCCAGTCTTTTGGTTCGCTTTACTATTAATCTACTTATTCTCTTTAAAGTTGAACCTTCTTCCGAGTATGGGTATGCGTACAGTCGGTCAAGATTCCGTCTGGGATATTGTCCAGCACGGCATTTTACCTTGTATGGTATTAGCGTTCCAAAACGTTTCTGTTTATATGAGATATATTCGTTCAAGTACAATTCAGCAATTAGAAGAAGATTACGTACAAATTCAATATGCGTACGGTGCTTCGAAGAAAACAGTTTTATTTAATCACGTACTTCGAAACGTATTAATACCGATCATTACAATTTTCGGATTATCTATTCCGAGTTTAGTAGGCGGAGCGTTCATTACGGAAACAGTATTCTCATGGCCGGGACTTGGTTCGCTTGGAGTGAATGCTATTTTTAGATTTGATTATCCAATTATTATGGCAATTACATTACTATCATCCTTCATGTTAATTCTCGGTAACTTAATTGCTGATATTTTATATGGCGTAGTAGATCCGCGCATTCGAATGAGGGGGTGATTTGGAATGAATAATAGGAGATTTCAAACGATAAAAAGTAGTTTTACGAAAAATAAGTTTGTACTAATGGGAGTTATTATACTTGCGGTTTTAACGGTTGCATCGATATTCGCATTCGTATCACCGTACGATCCTAGTAAAATGTCGATTCCAGATCGTTTACAAGAACCGGGTATGAGCCATCCTTTCGGCACGGATGATTACGGAAGGGATTACTTAACGAGGGCATTATATGGCGGAAGAGTTTCACTTGCGGTCGGTTTTCTTGCAATGGTTGTTTCTATTACAATCGGAACTGCGGTCGGAACAATTAGTGGATATTTTGGTGGAAAGTTAGACAACTTCTTAATGCGAATTGTTGAAGTACTTATGTCAATTCCATCATTTTTCTTAATGCTGTTATTAAATGCTTATTTAAAACCAGGAATTACGACGTTAGTTCTTATTATTGGATTGCTAACATGGATGGACACTGCTCGTATTGTAAGGGCAGAAACGCTATCTGTAAAAGAGCGTGAGTACGTTTTATATGCAAAAGTATCAGGACAGAAATCACTCACAATTATTGTAAGACATATCATTCCCAACATTTTATCAACTATTATTATCGCTGCGACATTAACAATTGCGACATCGATTTTAATGGAATCATCACTTAGCTTTTTAGGTTTAGGTATTAGAGAACCAGATTCTTCTTGGGGTAGCATGCTAAACAATGCGCAAGGGTATATTGGCGAAGCTTGGTATTTAACACTCTTCCCAGGGTTCCTTATCCTTTTAACGGTACTTAGTTTTAACGTAATTGGTGAAGCATTGAAGAAAGCTTTCGCGCCAAAAGGAGCTGGAAATGAAAACTAAAGTGTTAAGTGAAAGGAGTGAGAAGCGTGTCTGAAAAACTGTTAGAAGTGAATAATTTAAAGACTTCTTTTTTCATAGAAAGCGGAGAAGTAGAAGCGGTTCGCGGCGTTACATTTCGTTTAAATAAAGGAGAAGTAGTCGGTATCGTTGGGGAGTCTGGAAGCGGAAAGAGTGTGATGGCGAAGTCCGTTATGTCTCTCGTTACATCACCAGGGAAAGTGAAAGAAGGAGAAATCCTTTTTCATAATGAAAATATCCTTTCTAAATCTGAAAAAGAATTGCGTTCTATTAGAGGAAATCAAATTTCACTTATCTCCCAAGATCCAATGTCTGCGCTAAATCCAGTCGTGAAAATTGGAAAGCAAATGACGGAAGTAATTATACGGCATCAAAAAGTGAAAAAGAAAGAAGCAGAGCAGATTGCGGTCAGTTTGTTAACACAAGTCGGTCTTTCTTCACCAGAAGAAAGGGTAAAACAATATCCGCATGAACTAAGCGGCGGAATGAAGCAGCGAGTTATGATCGCAATGGCGATGTCTTGTAACCCAGATCTTCTCATTGCGGACGAACCAACGACAGCGCTTGATGTAACGATACAAGCACAAATACTAGATTTAATGAAAAACTTAAAAAACGAAACGAACATGGCGTTACTTCTTATTACGCATGACTTAGGAATAGTCGCACAAAACTGTACACGCGTTATCGTTATGTATGGCGGGCTTATTATGGAAGAAGGACCTGTACTTGATATTTTCCAATCGCCGAATCATCCATATACGAAAGGGCTATTAAACTCTCTGCCGAAAATATCGAATGGCGTAAAAGAAAGACTCGCGCCAATTCAAGGTGTAACGCCAAACTTATTAAACCCGCCACAAGGTTGCCCATTCGCAGAGCGTTGCCCGCATGCGATGGACATTTGTGAAAAAGAACGTCCGCCATATTTTGAAATCGGAAACGAAAGACGTTCTATGTGCTGGTTAAACGATAAGACAGTAGGTGAATCACATGCATGAAGAAAACTTAATTGAAGTTCGGAACTTAAAAAAGTATTTTCCTATTAAAAAGGGGCTATTCGGCAGAAAAACAGAGCAATTAAAAGCAGTCGATGACTTAAGCTTCACAATTAAAAAGGGTGAAACATTCGGATTAGTAGGCGAATCAGGCTGCGGAAAATCAACGACAGGAAGAAGCATCATTCGTTTACACGATGTCACTTCAGGTAACATCCTATTCGACGGAAAAGACATCGCAAGTTTAAAGGAAAGTGAACTAAAAGAGTATCGGAAAAGAATGCAAATCATTTTCCAAGATCCATACGCATCATTAAATCCGTCGATGAACGTATTCCAAATTATTAGCGAGCCAATGAACATTCACGGTTCTTACGAAAAAGAAGAACAAAAAGAAATCATTTTAGACCTTCTAAAAAAGGTAGGTTTAAAGGAAGAACACTTATATCGCTACCCGCACGAATTTAGCGGAGGTCAGCGCCAGCGCATCAGCATCGCGCGCGCACTATCTGTAAAACCAGATTTCATCCTATGTGACGAACCAATCTCAGCACTTGATGTCTCAGTCCAAGCACAAGTCGTAAACATGCTGCAAGACATCCAAGAAGAAACAGGCGTCACATACTTATTCATCGCACATGACCTATCCATGGTAAGACACATATCAGACCGAATCGGAGTCATGTACTTAGGAAACATAGTAGAAATTGCCGACAGCGAAGACCTATACACAAAACCGGCACATCCATACACACAAGCACTACTCTCATCCATGCCAGAACCAGATCCAACAAACATAGGCAAAGAACGGATTATCCTAGAGGGAGAAGTACCGAGCCCACTCAACTCACCATCCGGCTGCAAATTCAGAACGCGCTGCAAATTCGCCACTGAAAAATGCGCACAGGAAGTACCGAAGATGGTGGAGATTGCGAAGGGGCATCAAGTGGCTTGTCATTTGTTTTAGAGTGGGGGAAAGCATTGGGGGGGACCCGGTGCTTTTTTTCTTTGTAGGTGAACGTGATGTGGGATTGGTTGTTAGTTTAGGAGATAACGCGCTCGAAATTTGTCGGTAAATCGATATGTTGTGTCGAAACGTTGATATGTTCGGAGTTACGATCGATATAATCGAATAATCGTTGATATATTTTTTTAAAGAGTGGGATTGGTTGTAGATTAATGTAGAAATTTAATGTTTTCGAAAAAAAGAATTGACTTCTATATTAGTTGTAACTAAAATTGTTACATAAAGATGTAATCAATTTAGTTACAACTAATATCTGCTAAAAATATGATTTATATATTTAATTAAGGATGGTGGTCCATACGTTGCCACCCGGTGTAGAAAGTTACTAACACATTCAAATCAATGCATATTCTAAGCTTTAGTATTTTCTGTTACGGGGCAATAAGGTGCAACGTTATCTTTTGTTAAAAACCTTGGTGGATCTTTCTTTGGAAATATTAGTTTTGGGGAAATATAGTAAGGTATCTAAAAAAGAACAAGGTATAAAAAGATGTACTTATATAAACCAAAAATTTAGTTGAGCTGGATAATAAAAAAAGGTAGGAGATTTAAATGGAGACGAAACAAGATAACCTTATTTACGTATGGGATGCATATTGTGGATGGTGCTATGGTTTTTCAGAAAGTATTAAAGGATTTTACAAAAACCACACTGAAGTGCCATTAACGGTTTTATGTGGAGGGTTATTTTTAGATAATTTACCAATGAAAAACTTCTCATATATAGAAGAAGGAAATAAAAGAATTAATCAACTTACAGGTGCTGAATTTGGTCCTTCATATCAAAAATTGGTGGAGGAAGGGACTTTTAAAATGAATTCGAAAGATGCTGCAATTGGCTTTTCAGCTTTACGCTCATTAGCGCCAGACCGTTTATTAGAATTCACTTCGGCTATGCAAAAAGCGTTTTATTATGAGGGCCAAAGTCTGAGTGATCCTGAAACATATCGCAAAATTGCAATCGAGCATGGTTTGGACCCTGAACAAGTATTAGAACGTTTAAACGCTCAAGAAACAATAATAGATGTCCAAAATGATTTCAATAAAGTTCGACAGCTTGGTGTTAATAGCTATCCTTCCTTACTTTTACAAAAGGATAATCAAATTATTCCTATTGGTGGTGGCGTAATGACGCCGGATAAAATTGAAGCGCGTTTTAAAAATTTATATTAAGAAAATTTAGGATATAGTAGCAAACATGTTATCTTAGGCCACCTGACATTCATCTCCGTAATATTCGCCAGTACTATTACACTTTCAGATAAATGGGAGTGGGAGATTTTATCGGAACAAGATAAAAATATGATAATTAGTTAATAACTTTAACAAAAGGAGAATAACATACTATGTTTAAAACAATCGATACAAATCAAAAAGATGTGAAATTAACGGTGTTTAGTTCGGACGAAAAAAGCTTTATGGTCACAGCAACATTAGTTGAGAAAGCAGGACATGCATTTTTAATAAACTCAAAATTTACTCAATCTGATTCGAAAGAAATTGTAGAGTATTTGAAAAAAAACAACTTATCTCTAGATAAAATCTTTATTATTCATGGGGATCCAGACTACTACTTTGGATTAGAAAATATTAAAGCTGCTTACCCAGAAGCTATAGCGTATGCTACGGAGTCTACTGTTGAACATATCGTTCATTCTGTCTTAGGGAAATTAAAAGTTTGGAAAGACGCCCTTGGAGAAAATGCGCCAAGTAACGTGGTATTACCTCAAGTGTTTAAAGAAAAAGCGATTGATTTTCAGGGGTTAACATTTGAACTAGTAGGCTTAGATCATTACAGAACTAGCTTATTTAATAAAGAGCTGAAAGTATTAATTGGTGGTATTGATGTATTTAACGAAATACATGTATTCTTAGCGGATACTAGCTCAAAAGCGGCGATGGAGGCGTGGATTGAGAACTTGAAAGTGTTACAAGCATTACATGCTGACATAATTGTACCAAGCCATGGATCAATCGAAAAATCTCTAAATAATCAAGCACTTACTGCGACAATGGATTATTTAAGAACTGCGGTTCAAGCTTCTGAGGAAAGTGGAACTTCAAAAGATTTTGTGGCAAAACTTGAAGCAGCATATCCAGACTATGCAAATAAAGGTGTATTAGAATTAAGTGCAAAAGTTGTAACAAAAGAAATGCCTTGGGGTTAATGATATGAATAAATATCAAAAACTATTACATGAAACGTATGTGTTAACTGGCGAAGGGAAATTGGATGCGTTCAAAACGTATTTAAGTGAAAATGTATCTTGGACAGAAGCTGCTGGGTTTCCATATGCAGGTACTTATATAGGTCCAGATGAAGTAGTGAAAAACGTACATGAACGTCTTGGCACGGAATGGGATGACTATAGCGCTAAAGATGAAATTTATACTTTTAATAACAATACTGTTATTGTGTATGGAAAATATAGTGGAACATATAAAGCTACAGGGAAGTCATTTGTAGCAGATTTTTGTCATCTTTATAAGTTTGATGAGAACGATAAGGTTAAGAAGTTTATTCAAATTGTGGACAGTGCAACTGTTAATGAGGTATTAAGTTAGAGTTAATCGTTTCTAATATGCCTTGTATAGGGGGAGGATAAATGAAATTCCTAACATTACCCCTGACATTACATTTTTGGGAAGGTTTCTCCTTCTTCAAACTTTTTATAGAAGAAAACTTATTTAAGTAGAAGAGGTAGGTATATATGAAATTAGAGAAAAGTTTAATCATAACAATTATTTCTGTATTTATTTTAGGAGTAGTTTCGACTTTGGTATATCAAGCTTCCACCGGTAATAACAAAGGGAACTCAATAAAGAGCGAGAATGTTGCTTCTGTATCAAAAGAAGTGAAAGAAAATGAAAAGAATAAAAAGATGGTAGTTGATTTCTATAATGAAGTTTTTAACAAACATAATATCGATATTATCCCTAAATATGTTAGCGAAGATTATAAGCAACATAATCCTTTTGTTGCTGATGGACGAAAAGCCTTCATGGATTTCTTTAAGGAGGATTTTGTTAAAAATCCTAATTCCTCTGCAGAGATTAAACGTGTAGTAGCTGAAGGGGATACAGTTGCTCTTCATGTACATTCTCGTACTAATTCTCAAGATAAGGGAGTTGCTATAGTGGATATATTTCGTATCAAGGATGGAAAGATTGTCGAACACTGGGATGTAATTCAAGAGATTCCAAGTGAAGCAGCTAATGATAATACGATGTTTTAGATAGAAGATATATTTAATAATTGTTTAATTGATAGTGCTGTATAGAATTTAGAAATTTAGATAAGTAAAGGAGATGTCCTAGTACCATGCCTGGGACATCTCCTTTTTGTTTTAACGAGATTTAATTTATTGTTACTTGTATTTTTTTATGTACTACTATTCGATTACACATCATTTCAGGCGGTTTTCTTTTATCCCGCATTAATGGGCAGTAAGATCCCCACCTCTTTTAATTCTTCAATTAATAAAAAGTTTGCTTTCAAATTAGAAAGGGTTAGTCCCTTACACCCAAAAACAAAGGGGAACTCAATTATTCAAATTCATATAAAGTTTCAATCTTGTCTAAGCATCCATTAGGATATACAATGGATCATCTATTTTTCTTTACATAATCTCCAGATGCAGTCCATATCAACTATAGATTCTTGTCTTATGCTAAATGTAATCAAAAAGCAAGTAGATAAAGATAATGACTAAAACATTAACTCTAGATACTTTTTTGATGAATATTACAAATAAACAGGAGGTAATGAAAAATGATTAAAACATTATTAGCAGGAGCACTTTTAAGTACAGGATTGGTAGCGGGAGGTGCAGATGATGCGAAAATGGACAATTTAAAGTCAAATGAAGGTAGTTCAAATCAAGTAATTACACAGAGTGTAGATGGAACAACGTCTTTCTCACAAAACTTTGATTTACCTAAAGATGCAGTGCCAGCAACTCCTAAAGGAAACGCAAAAACAGTTGAAAGAACAGAGGGTACAG